>CAXHAW010000029.1:0-11370 GCA_964014525.1 uncultured bacterium | reverse complement strand
ATTCCGTGAAGTCTCGTGGGCTCGGAGATGTGTATAAGAGACAGGCAGAAGGTTGGCGCCTGATGCAGAAAGGCGGGACCGCATTGGATGCGGTGGTTGAAGGAACCGCTCTCGTGGAAAGCGACCCAACAGGGTCCAGCGTCGGCCTGGGCGGTCGGCCGGACCGAGATGGCAAAGTCACCCTCGACGCCTGCGTCATGAATGCGGCCGGGGATGCCGGCGGTGTCTGCTTCCTCGAAGACATCGAACACCCGGTCCGGGTGGCACGGACCGTCATGGAAGAGACCCCTCACGTGTTGCTCGCCGGACAAGGCGCCCGGGATTTCGCCGTCTCCAAGGGGTTCAAGACCCGGGACCTCCTCACCGAAGACAGCCGCAAGGCGTGGGAAGAATGGAAGAAGAGCGCAGAATACAAGCCCATCATCAACATCGAGAACCACGACACCATTGGCATGCTCGCCCAAGACCTAGACGGTAACCTCGCTGGCGCCTGCACCACCAGCGGACTCGCCTTCAAATTGCGCGGGCGGGTTGGAGACAGCCCCATCATCGGTGCCGGCTTGTTTGTCGACAATGAAGTGGGCGCCTGCACCGCCACCGGTCTTGGTGAAGCCGTGATGAAGACCTTGGGCTCGTTCCTCGTCGTGGAACTCATGCGCCAAGGGGCCACACCAGCGGAGGCTTGCTTGGAGGCCACAACCCGCATCGCATCCAAAATGCCCGTCGCTGACCTCCAAGTGGGATATCTGGCAATGGACACACAAGGAAGAGCAGGTTCACACGCCATTCACAAAGGCTTTAACTATGCCCGAACCCTGAATGGCGAAACCCAGCTCGTTGACGCGCCCTCCATCGACTGACCTATGTCCAGAGCCACATCACTGTCGAGCAAGCAAGGCAACCTCCGCGGTCTGATTAGGCTTTGCCGCCCACTCAACCTCGCCATCGCCGCTTCCACCCTTCTCCTGCTCAAATTCGGCTGGCTCGCCCGTTGGCAACCCTCGGAAAGCATTGGGTTACTGCCTAATTCACACCTTGTTGAAGGCATTCTGGTCGTCGTTTTTCTCATGATGTCCGGCAATTGGATCAACGCCTATTTCGATGTTCAAGAGGATCGAATCAATCGCCCCGACAGAGCCTTGGTGGACCGCACGGTCAAACGCCGGGTTCTGATTGTCGCTCACCAAATTGCAAACACCGCAGGGCTTTTGTTCGCGCTGCACCTGAGCTGGAATTTGAAAAGCCTTCAGCCTGTTTTATTGGCCGCGTTGGTTTCCCTGATGCTTTGGCGATACAGCACAACATGGAAGTCCATTCCACTTCTTGGTAATGCAGTCGTGGCATCTCTGCTCGGGATGGTTCCGCTCTGGCTTGCCGTACTCGAAACCCCGTTCACCGAGGCACACCATCGCCATGGTGTCTGGATGGGCATGGCAGCCTATGGAGGCTTGGCCATGTGCACGGGTCTCGTGCGAGAGCTCGCAAAAGACGCCATGGATGTAACTGGAGATCGAGAAGCTGGAAAAGCGACCTTTGCTGTGCAAAACGGCACAAAAACCGTGCGCGCGTTGTGCTTGTCACTGCTTTTGGTTCTCGCCATCAGCTATTCAATGGGCATCCGATGGACGGCATGGGAAGAAGCCCCTGTCGTTCTATGGGCAGCCCCTCTTCCTTTCTGGGCATGGTCCGTCTTTATCCTCATTCGACCCCAACCCAACTGGCGAGCACTCTCCACGGCCACCCTCATCACCCTCCTTGCAGGGACACTCCAATGCTTGTGGATTCCCGTCTAAACGAGAGGAAGCACCACACAATCGGGGCTGGCCCCTGAGCACAGAACTAAGGGGGGGCATGCGCGAATTGCAGGTTTATGTGTCGTCAACGGGGGCCTCAACATGTGCCCGTCAACTGCCTTGTTTTGGACAAATGGACTCATTCTGATAACACACCCTTAACATCCAAGTGGCACTGAATCTGTCCCTTTGTGGTCTACAGGTTAGACATGCGAATACTCACGCTCGTTCTTACGCTTTGGATCCCCTTGCTGTCGGCTGCACAAGGCACCATTCGCGGCAAAATCACCGACGGTCAAACAGGTGAAAGCCTCATTGGCGCCAACGCATTCATCGAAGGCACCACCAAGGGTGCCATGGCCGATCTCGATGGCGACTTCAACCTCACCGGTCTTGAACCTGGCAACTACCAAATCACAGGCAGGTTCATTGGATACAGCTCCATAAAAGAACCGGTAACCATCATAGGCGATGAGGTCGTCATCATCAATTTCAACCTGCTGCCAGAGACCTTCGTCATCGAACAGGCCGCAGAAGTAGTGGCCAGAGTGGATCGCACGCGTGATGTCTACATGGAAAACATCAAAAAGAAGTCCGCTTCGAGCATCGACTACATCTCAAGCCAGCAAATCAAGCGCACGGGAGACAGCAATGCAGCCAGCGCCATGAAGCGAATTTCAGGCGTGTCAACCGTAGGCAACTTCGTTTTCGTCCGGGGCCTGTCTGACCGGTACCTGAAGACCACCCTCAATGGTGCTGAGATTCCCTCCATTGATCCGCGCAGGAACACCATCGAAATGGACCTGTTCCCAACCAATCTGGTCGACAACCTCGTGGTCGTGAAGACACAAACTGCCAACCTACCCTCCGACTGGGCGGGCGCCTACATCTCCGTTGAAACCAAGGATTTTCCCGAGGACTTCTCTTTCAATTACAGCTCCAGCCTTGGCTGGAACACCAACACAACCGGAAGAGACGTCATCTCCAGTGAACAAAGCAGCACTGATTGGCTCGGATTCGATGACGGTTCACGGGCCCTCCCTTCATTGGTAGACGGGCGAACTGCGGACGAATGGCCCACGCTGGCGAATGTGTCTTTTGGCGAACAAATACAGTACCTCATTGACCAAGATGGCGTGAGCAATGAAGACATGAACGACTGTCTTTTGGGATGTGGCTTGGGAAGCCTTAACGACATCGCCAACCTCACGGACAGAAACTGTATCCTAGACTGCCTTGGCTACACAGACATGTGGGGGCCCAGTTTCTCTGACTCCCTCTATTTCAACGCAGGAATCCCTGCATCCATCGCCGCCAACCAAGACTTAACGGACATTGGACAGAGCTTCGGAAACACATGGGAACATGTCACCCGCAGAGCGGCCATGGACATGAAGCACTCCTTGAGCTTCGGCAACCAAACCTCTCTGTTTGGACGCCAGCTTGGCTACATTTTTGGCGCCCAGTATGGTCGAAACACCCGCGCGTACCAAGACGGCGTATATGCCCGTTGGGCTGCAGGCTCGATCGAAGGCACCGACTCCCTCGACGTCCAGAATTACTACACAGACGAGCGGACCAATGAGACCAACCGATGGAATGCACTCCTGAACCTCAGCTACAAGCTCAACGAATTCAATAAGGTCTCCCTCATGGGCATGACCATCACAAGCGGCACCAACAGCGCCCGTTTCCAGGAGGGGTTGAACCCACGAGACGGAGACGAAATTCAACAACAGCGGACCCACCGCTATCAGACGCGCAACCTCAACACTTACCAAGCACGCGGCGAGCATTACCTCCCTGCCCATGAAGTTTCCCTCAACTGGACGATCAGCCGTTCCGAGGGCCAGATGCAGACACCAGACTTGCGCACCTTCTTCAACAATTATGTAGACAACGAAGTCGTGCGAACCGATCAAGCTGTTTTCTACGATGAAGACGGCACCGCCTATGACAGTGGCACAACCGAAGCCATTCTCGGTGAAATCGACGACCTCGTTTCCGATGGCGTATTAAATGGAGACTGGGCAACCGATATCGACGGCACCCTCGCCACCCTTGAAGATGAAGGAATCGAATTCCCCGTCGGCAACCTGTCAGTTCCAACTGAAACGGAACGGTTCTACACGATTCAACCATCCCGATACCCCGCTCCCTCACGCTACTGGAGGAGTCTGGATGAAGACAAGACCGATGTCAAGTTCCATGCCAGTAAGCCCATCTTCGGCAGAACTTCTTGGGAAGGAAAACTCAGCGCCGGACTCAGCTACGTCCGAACCACAAGAACCCAAAGCGAAGACAAGTTCACACTGGCTGAGCAAGGCAACCAATTCAACGCTGTCGGCGGGGACCCAACCGCTTACTTCAACGACAGCAACCTGGTCGTCATTCCCGGCCAGAATTACATCTACTCCACACTTGCAACCGACCTAAACAACACAGACGAGGGTTCCCTCGGGGTTTTTGGGGCATACGCCATGGTCGATGCCAAAGTCAATGAGCGCCTGAGTGGCAACATCGGAATCCGGTTCGAAAAGGCTGAGATGCAAATCCAAACCGGCCTGGACACCACCGATCTGACCCCGGTCCAAATTGCCAACACCCGCGGATTCCTGAGCGAGGACGACATCATGCCTTCGGTCAACATGACATACGTTCTCGGCAACATCGACCCCATCACCATAACCAACCTCCGCTTCGCATACAGCCGCACCTTGGCTCGCCCGGTCTTCCGTGAAAAGGCACCGTTTCGAAGCTTTGATTTCGAAACCCTTCAAGTACTGAAGGGCAATCCAGGCTTGCAACAAACACGCATTGACAACATTGACCTTCGCCTTGAACATTTCCCAAACCTGGGTGAAGTGCTTTCAGCGAGTGTTTTCTACAAGCGTTTTACCGATCCCATCGAACAAAACACGGTTCTTGAAGCAGTCAATACAGAACTCACTTGGTCCAACCTTCCCTATGCCAACGTTTGGGGATTGGAGCTCGAAGGGCGCAAGAACTTCTCGAATTTCACTGATGCCCGCTTCGTCAGGGACCTCACCCTTTCAGGAAACATCAGCTTCATTCGCTCTGCATCCCGCATCCGCCAAGAAGAGCTTGAAACCATCCGTGCGCAAAACCCACTGCAGTCCGAAACTCGCCCCCTTTTCGGCCAAGCCCCGTATTCCTCAACGGGGTGCTCAGTTACAACAACGACAGCGCCGGGTTCAACGCAACGCTCGCCTACAATGTGCAAGGCCCTAAAGTGTTCCTCGTCACCTTGGGCTCACTTCCGAATGTGACACAGCAACCAACCCCTGTCCTCGACTTCAGCATTGGCAAATTGTTGGGTGATCACCTGCGCGTTGGTTTCAAAGCCCGCAACCTGATCAACCCGCGGGACAGGAAAACCCACTTGTACAATGGGCAGCTCTACGATTGGAACAGCTTCACCCGTGGTCGCACATACACCCTGAGCCTCTCTTACCGGATCTGACCATGACACCGTTCCGAATCCTCACCATAGCAGCCGTTCTGGGCCTCACCATAAGTGGCTGCAAGAAGTACGACGAGAACGAGCGCTTTCTCCACCTCCGGACCCCAGAAGCAAGACTCACCGGAACCTGGAGCAGCACGCAAATCATGGCAACGGACACCGCACTGACGACCGCCTCTGATTTTTTCTCTCTGGACGGGCAACCAATAACAGCCACATTTGACAGAAACGGGCATGTCACCTTCGATCAAGACGCGCAAATGCTGTCCTTTGAAGGAACGTGGACATTGAACGATGACAAGTCCGTGCTGCACATCGAGGAGCTGTCCTCCAACATGACAGGAGACAGTGTCATGCTGGACCTTTATTGGGACATCGTCGCACTTGAGTCAGACAACTTCAAAGCCATCCACTTCCGCGAATTCAACGGCGTGGATATCTCAAGCCAACAATTTGAATTGCGCTTCTCGAAGCAGAACTGAGTGAGCCCCTGCCGCCCCTGTCGAAAACCTTCAGCCGAGCCCAAACTCTCGCTGGAGGTTTTCGACTGTTTGGGCCGGTAAATCCTGCACGTCGAGCAGCATCAATCCGTCGAGGGCATTGTTGAATTTGGGGTCCCTGTTGAAGCCGAGGATGCGCGCATTCTGGTGCAGGTACTTCTTGAGCAAAACCGGGGCCGACGCCCGTGAAGGTTCAATGTCAGCGAGAATCCGGTCGAGATGCTTGACATCGCCCCCTGCCGCTTCCAAAAGTGCATCGGCATCCACCCGCTTCTCATCGAAGGCAAACCGCTTGCGAGGGCGAACAAAGGGCGCCCACTCCGTGTCCCAATAGTCCCGACGCACAAATCCCATGATGAGCGAAAGTGAAAATTGCTTGTAATCGCTGCTGATGGTCACCGGGCCGAGAATGTATCGGGCTTGTCGTGACTGAATGAGCACAGACAAGATGCCCTTCCAGAGCAAGAACAGTGGCATGCGCTGCCTTTGGTACTCTGGCACAACGAAAGACCGCCCGAGCTCCAACGACGCCTCCAATACCGGTGTAAACCCCGATTTCATGCGGAACAGTGAGTGGGTATAAAATCCGCGAGCACCATAGCGCTCCATGATCTCCCACCCTTCTCCAATCCGGTATGCGCCTGCCAATTTTCCCGCCTCCCGATCCCACAAGAGGAGGTGCTGATAGTACAAGTCGTATTCATCGAGGTCCAGTGATCGATTCGTTCCCTCGCCAACAGCACGAAAGGTTTCCTCACGGCACCGCCCCACCTCCAAAAGGAGACGCGGAATTCGATCTGCAGGCGTCACATACACATCGAACTCCCCGTGAGCAAACAGCTTCAAGTCTTGAAGCCCCTCTATCTCTGCAATCAACCCATCCGAAGGCTGTCGGGCTTCAATCGGCGCTGCCCGCTTTGGGAAGCGAAGCCCACTGAAATACTCGCGCCGTACGTCAAATGCGACACCCAAAGCGTAGGACCTAGCACGGAGAAACCGAGCGGTCTTTTCATTGCCCTCAATGCCGATGAAATCCCGCTGCAGAATGGGCCGACCGATCCGCATCCGAAGGACGTATCCCTTTTTGTTTCGCAATTCTGCCGCCACCCTCAGCGAGCGAAGGGATGGATGAATCAGCCCCAGCAGTTGAAACAAAGGACTGTTGGCTCCATCGATGTAAACCGGCACCACCGGACAACCTTGTTTGGCAACCCAACCTGCTACAGCTGCGTTCCAACGGCCATCGGCCACCACCCGCTTGGAGCGGCGAAAACTCGACACGCGACCTGCAGGAAACACCCCAAATCCACCTCCGGATTGAAGGTGCTCACTCGCCTCGCGCCATCCAGACACCCGGGGTGCTCGCCGGTTCTCTTCTCCGCCAGACAACACCACCAACTCCGAATCCAATTGAACCATCCCCCCCAGAACTGAATCCACGCCCAGTTTGAAGTCGGGACGCCGCAAGCGCACTTGTCGCACAAGGGCCAAGGCGTCAAGCACACCGAATGGGTGATTAGAAACGAGCACGAAAGGCCCTGTTTCAGGAATGCGGACCAAATCCTCATCGGACAATTCCAACGAGACCCCCAAAAAGCCAAACACCGCATCGACAAAGGCCTCGCCGGTCAAATGCGACAACTGTCCAAAGGCCGCGTTCATCCGACGAACACCCCCAAATCGATGGAACAATCCCACGAGAGGATGGCGTTCAGGCAGGCCCGACCAGCGCGCCAAATCCACCCTGGTCAACAGGTCCTCTTGATCCAAAACGGGTTCCTCTGGCATCTGAGCCAAATTAGCCTCACACACCGCTGCGTGTCGGTTTTTGACAAGCTAATTTCCCCCCATGTTCCGATTTCTGCCCCATGTGACCCTGTCCATCAGCCTCTTGGTCTCAGCCGGCTGCTCAGAGGCGCCGTCAACACCCGCTGAAACAGACCAGCAAGACAAGGACACCACAGAATCCATCAGCGCCATGCAACCCGATCCAAACCGACTTGAAATCCAAGGCCATCGAGGCGCTCGAGGCCTGTTGCCCGAGAACACCGTGCCTGGTTTTGTTCTGGCCCTTCTAGAAGGCGCCGACGTATTGGAGATGGATCTGTGCATCGCACAGGATGGGTCCATCATGGTCAGCCATGAGCCGTGGATGAGCCACGAGATCTGTCGCACGCCAGATGGCGTCGACATCACCGCTGCCGGAGAGCGAAAGCACAACCTTCATGCGATGACGAAAGCGGAAATTCAAGCCTACGATTGTGGGTCCCGGATTCATCCCCGCTTCCCAGACCAGCAACACCTGCCAGTGCAAAAACCCACCTTGTCCGAGGTGGTCAAGGTCACCGAGACGGTGCCCCTCCTCGACGGCGGAGCCGTCCGCTACAACGTAGAAATTAAATACAGACCAGACCTAGAACCCGAATTCTGCCCGGATGCAGAGACGTTTGCGTCTTTGGTGCTTGAGGAACTCAACCGACTCGGTATCGCCGATCGAAGTTGCATACAAAGCTTTTCTCCAGAGGTCATGGAGGCCGTTCACCGCATGGCCCCCAACATGACAGTGGCTTGGCTCACAGAAACACCGGGGTCGGTTGAGGCCCAGCTCAATCGCCTCACCTTCGAACCAGACATCTACTCCCCCAATTGGCACCTCATCGACGCCAATGACGTCTACAACCTTCAGAAAATGGGCATTCGGGTCATTCCCTGGACAGTCAACAGCCAAGAAGACCTCTACACCGTCATGCAAATGGGCGTAGACGGAATCATCACCGACTTTCCCGACCGGTTGTATTCCATGCGGTAATTCGGCTCAACGCAAAGCCTGAACGAAACCGTTCTGGCGAACAATCTCTGGAATCCCATCCGTTCTAAGTTCCATGATGATTTCCCACGTGTAGGTTCCGTCTATGGCAAAGGACACCCCACGCTCGCGGGTCTTGGAGCCTTCCGTTCCTTCAACCTGTCCGTACCACACGTCATTTATGTCTGTAGAACTGAAGACAGGGCGCCCCCAACGGTCCCAGACGACCACTTGGTAACTGAACGGTTCACAATCCACCACAGGAGCCCAAGCGTCATTCTTGCCATCGTTGTTTGGGGTAAAGGCCGTTGGAACGTATACCTGACAACCGCAAACCACCTGTTGGACCTGAAGGGTGTGAGACGCGGTGTCGCACACATTGCTGACTTCCACTGTAAACAAGCCCGTCCGATTGAACATCCGGGTCGGCGAGAACACACCGTCAGACCAACGGTACCCAGCAGGATAGACGTTGGGGCCTTGCAAGGCACTCAGTTCCATGGAGTCTCCCAAACACAATTCATAGGAGGCCTCGAGTGAAATGGATATCGGGTCGGATATGGAAACGGCAATCGAATCTTCGTGCGTACATCCACTTACCTGACTGACCGCTGCATAGGATGCCGGCTGGTTGACTTCGATGGATTCTCCGACTTCCCCTGTGTTCCAAGTGACCAAAATGTCCTCTAGCCCTGTGTCAAGGAGAAGGACATCACCCGGACAAAGCACCGTGTCCTCCGGCAAGTCAAAAACAGGAACCGGCCTGAATTCCACTTCAATGGTGTCGCGCGACACACACCCACCAGAAGCCACTTCTGCCATGTAAGTGCCCGCTTCTGTCACCAGAAGAGAGGCCGTGGTCAATGAATCATTGAACACGACATAATCAATGCTGGCAACGTTGGGTTCGAGAATCACCGTCTCCCCTTCACACAACGTGATGTCAAAACCCAAATCAAAAGCGGGAAGCGACAGGGCAGTTACAAGAACATTATCTGAAAAGGAGCACCCCTCCTGTGTGGAGGTCACGGTATAGGCACCAGGCACTGTTGCCCAAAGTTGATTGCCCGTGGCTCCATTCTGCCACTCATAATTGGCCGCACCGAAGGCCGCAAGCAACAAAACGCTGTCTCCTTCACAGAAGGACAATAATTCTGGCAACTCTGCAGAGAACGGCGCCACAACCTCGACAAACACCTGGGCGTTGTCCTGGCATCCTCCCAACGCGACATTAACCGAATAAATGCCTGTGTTCTCGACTGTATAGGTAGAAGACACTGAGCCGTCCTGCCACGTGCAAATGGCTGTCGGATATCCCGGATCAAGTTCAAATGGAATCCCGGGACAAAGGGTCTGGTCCGGGCCCAGATCAACTGATGTCAAGGCACTTTCTGTCACCGTGATGTTGTCCGTGGTTTCACATCCATTGAGGGTTGCAGTTACTGTGTAGACCCCGGTAGAGGACACATCATATTCAGCATCCGCAGGACCACCCTGCCACTGGAAGAGTGGTGGGAGTCCTGGCCAAAACGGAATTTCAGCGTTGAGATTGACCGTCTCCCCATCACACAAAACCACATTCCCCCCGAGTTCAAGGGGATAAGCGTCAAACCAATTCACCATGACAGACGCCGTTTCCAAACACCCTTCCACAGCGACGGTAACCTCCACCATACCCGAATCCACGACCAACTCAGATTGCGCCAATCCTCCGGTGCTCCAAACGTATTGACCTCCAGGGTTTCCAGCATCAAACATCACGGGAGTCCCGGGACACACCGTGACATCCCCACCCAGTTCAGGGGCCGAGATCGACACAGTGGTGACATCAATGGAAATCTCCTCCTCACAGCCTTCTGCCGTGGTGATCATCGCCACCCCACTTCCTTCTGGTGCATCCCAGGTTTCTCCTTCCGAACCATCAGGCCACTCCGTTGTGGCGTCCGGCCATGTCAGACTGACTTCTACCGTTTCCCCGGGACAAACCTCATCGACAATGGGGTCAAGATCCACTGGAGCCGGTCCCTCAATGGCACCAATGTCAGGCGTGGCGTCCCGAGGCTCACCGCGCTGATCATCCAGAACACCGAGCAAAGCGCCCGCATTGAGCGCGATGCTGGGCGGATCACACGCACTGATCATGAATGCATCCGTGGGCCCTCCGTAGTCTCCGAACGGAAGCAAAAGTGGGTCTGCCCCGATTTGGTTCCCCGCCATACCGGCGGCGAACACGATGTCCTCATGGATTGATCCAATGATGGTTGTATCCCGCTGTACCAGAGACCTCGTCAGGACTGACTGCAATCGCATCCATCTGGTAATGATAGAGGTCTTCATCTCCACCTGCCGAGCCCCCTTGATTTCCATACAGGATGCTGTTGTCAAGGGACAGATCGCCATCAAAGCAACCAATTGCACCTCCGCGTCCTACACCCGGCTGCCCCGGGTCCCCACCTGTTCCAGGTTGTCCTCCTGTGGACACATTCCCACTGAGCGTGCAATGCCGAAATGCTGCAGAACCACTGCGAAGGAAAAAAGCACCCCCCAAAGCACCACCGCCACCGCCGCTTCCCGCTGAAACGGGAGAGCCTTCACCCCCGTCGCCCCCCATGGCTATGCCATTGGAACCCGATCCACCTGTAGGGTTGGGATTCAACCACCCACTGCCATTGGTGTCGGTTCCACCGCCGCCACCACCGCCACCAAAATTGGCCGTGCTCGCATCCGCATTGTTGCCATTTGTGGACACGGCTCCACCGTCTCCACCCCCACCAAAAGACCCGATAC
>CAXHAW010000028.1:0-11404 GCA_964014525.1 uncultured bacterium | reverse complement strand
TCCCATCGCCGATATCGCGCGCCCGACCTTCAAAAAGGGAGGATTGCGCCCATTCCAAGCCAAGAGCAAGGACCAGTCCGATGAACATAACGACAGGCCAAGCCTTGCGGCTCACCAGAGCTCCGTGCCCCGATTTCCGGAGGGCAACCAAGCCAGAAACCGACCACATGCCAAATAGAAACGCATGAAGGAGAAGGTCCAAGCGCCATTCCATCCACATTTCCTGGCCCGATAAATGGCTTCCAGGAATACCGTGAAGTGCAGTGAGAATGACCGTCATCACGGCCCAAGGCATGCCAACGCGTGCCGTGAATTTGGCAGCAACTTCAGCTGACCTCCGCGGCATAAGCCTCGGCTTTGATCAACCCAGAGAGGTCGGCGCCGTCGTTCAACTTGACCTTGATGATCCAACCTTCCCCATAGGGGTCCTCGTTGATGAGGGCCGGATTGTCCTCCAGGGCATCATTGAGCTCAAAGACAGACCCTGCCACAGGCATGAACATGTCGCTCACGGTCTTCACTGCTTCAATCGTGCCGAAAACCTCTTCCAAATCCAGCGTCTCATCTACAGTCTCCACCTCGACAAAAACAATGTCGCCCAGCTCAGATTGTGCAAAGTCAGTAATGCCCACGACCGCTACGTCTCCCTCGACGCGCACCCATTCGTGGTCCTTGGTATAAAGAAGATCCTGCGGAATGTTCATGGCGCGCAATTTAGCGCAGCCCGGCGTGCCACGCTCACCTTATTGCGTAAGGTTGAAGCGCAGTGCAATGCCGCTCTTCACGTTGGTCGTGGCGAAGCTCGTTGACACCTTTGGCCGGGTGATCTGCTCGTCAAAGAAAGCTTGGAGAATCAGCTTTCGAGACACCTCCAAGTCTGCGCTGAACTTGATGCTCGCCACCTTCTGACCAGCGGTCACTTGATTCTCCCGATTAAAATCATCCCCTTGCCCGGGTTGCTGGACGGAGCTGAGCGGATCAAGCTTGCGGATGATCGTCGAATTGTCGCGCACCGTGATGTCCAATCGCAAGACCACATCCGTTTCCTTTAGCATCTGGATGGGCAGTTTTCCGCGGGTTCGGAGGAAGGGGTTTGGCACATTCGCAATTCGGTATCCAGTTCCGATGACCAAGGCATTGCTTTTGGTCTCCGTAATCTGGTTGTTGGTCAACCCAAAATTGATGGTCCGATCTCGGCGCATCTCCACCTTGATCTGAGGCTCATTCTTGCCACTCGCTTTGAGCGTCACGTCCACACCAATCAATGGCGACATCTGCTCAGATATGGTCACCTGATTGTATTGGCGCTCGTTGATGTAGTTGCCAAATTGACTCTGATCAAAGGAGGTGGGCCGACCGAAATCATCTGCTTCATAACTCAGGTTGGTGACGTAATTCGTGGTCATCGTAGACCGGTAACTGTGGTTCAAACTGAAGCGCTTCACCCGGTTCTTGAAAAGGTTGCCCTTGGACAAGCCGTCATAGCTGACCCGCCAGTTTGGCGCCATTCGCGTCTTGAATGGATCGAGCGACACCTGCTCAGGGCGCTGGGCCGTGTATGCGGCAATAAAGGACGGAATGGTCACCGCAGGGCTTGTTGGTCCCCAACCCAGAAAATAACCATTGGGCTCGCTGTTGGGAAGGTTGTAATTCTGGGCATTGAGCCGCTCGCTCATGTCGAGTCGGGTCAGCTTAAACTCCCTCCAAGTTTCACTGTCGAAATCATCATCATCCTGAATGAAGGCCGTCGGCCACGTGAACACCGTGGTCGTGAAGTTCCCTCCGTTTTGCGGCGATTCAAACTGCCAGTCTCCAAGGGCCTCATCGAATCGGAAGAAACTCTGCTGGTTGCGGCTCTCATTCCGCGTGGCCTCCAAGTCGATTTTCAAATCATCAATGGGTTCAAGCTGGGCGCGCATGCTGAGGTTGGCACTGTAGTTCTCTTGGTAAGTCTGGTTCTGGTATGGATTGTCACTCAGCCAGCCCCGGCTCGCCGCATCCAAGGCGAAGTCCCCCGTTCGGTTTCCGTAGATGTCCGTGTTTTGGTGCCCCAGTAGAAACGGCAATCCCGGCGCCTCCAAAGCACTGTCAAATCCTGCGTATCGCGCCTTGCGTTCGGTGGCAAGACCCGGAAGAAGAAGGCCTTCATTGCGCGAGTAGCTCACGTTGACGCTCTTCACCGACATCATCGCCTTCAGCACAAAGGAAATGGGGTCGATGTACAATGGCGGCTTTTCATCGTCATCATAGTTTCCAAAACCATCCCTGTCCTCGTTCTCAATTTCCTTTCGCTTCTTCTCCTGCTCCTTCTCCCATTCCCGCTTTCTCTTGCCTGAATTGATGTCCTTCAAAAGCGACACTTTGTCATACAGCTTCTTGAACTGCGCTGCCGCTGTGAGGGTGATGTTCCGGCTGTTCTGAATCGTGTGACCGAGGCTGTCCTGAGCAAACGGAGCCCTGTCCCAACGGTAGGTACTCTGGTAGCGGATGTCCGCCGTGGTGAAATCGATCAGCGGGAATTTGTCCAATGGCAAACGATACGTGGCCGAAACCTGATGGTCATAGGTGGTGACCTCACCGAAGTTCTCGATGTTGGCCCGAACGGTGTCCCGGTACTGGGCGTACGACTCGGCATCGTTCCGATCGATCACCCCCGTGGGTTCACCAATCAGCGCTGTAGCGCGACCCGAATAATCGAGCTTGAGGCTCTTGGTCACATCGTATTTGACCACATAGTCACGGTTCCAGTTCCACTGCTTGAGCACCTGAGTGTTGACCAACACCCCTGTTTCAATTCCGAGCAACTCAGCGGTATTGTTGCGAACCCTGCTCGCCTCGTAGGTGCGATCCATTCCCATGTTGATCGAAACCTGCTTCAGCCCGGGGAAGAAATTGAAATCGGTCAACCACCGCAGTGATTTGGAGCGGCCCAACCAAGAAAACGGCTTGATCTCTTTGGGCCGATTCGTGAAGTCATAACGAAGGCCCCCGCGATACTGGCGGCGGATATTGAACTCCGTGTTGATGTCCCGCTGATAGTTCTCAGTGTAAGCGAAGTTGGCACTGAAGTTTCCTGGGTCAAGAAAGCCCAAGAAGCCACCGCTGTTGGACCCGCCCCCAGCCGAGGGCCGCCCTGCTGCGCCCCGTTGAGCAGCGAGTTCCCGCTCTTTGGTGACATCATCAGCCCCTTTCAAACGGCGGGCCGTCTCTGCTTGCTTCTCCTTTTCAGACTTGCCCTTCTTGCCTTTTTTGCCTTTCCCCTTGCCCCCGATTTGCGGGTCGATCTTGATGTTGGAGAAGTTGATGCTCCGAATTCGATTGATCTGCTGGGATTTCTTCTTCCGGTCTACAGAAAGCCCAGCGTCGGCGATCTCCACATCGGGTGACAATGGGTCGAACTGAGGAGTGGATACTGTCTCGCTGTATCCTAGATAGAGCGGCAATTGCACACCCAAGAAGTCGGGAAGGAATTTGCCCAGCTGCAATGTCGTGTTCGCATCCACGCCTTGTATGGTCTCCCGCTGGCGCTCCTGAACCCGCTGCTCTAATCCTCCCCAACCGGGAGTTGACATGTTGGCCGCGACATTGAGGTTGCCGAGGTCGCTGAGCGTGGCCTGCATCTGAGCCGTCGCTGCCCAACCGCCTTCCTCGTTGAACTCAGAAAGGCGGAGTTCGTTTGCCCAAACAATGGCACACTTCTCCAATCCATCATCATCCGATGAAAACGGGTTGGTGTCTTTGTCGGGGTTGCGGACGCCAATCATGACCGTAACCACATTGGCCAAGTTTGGATTTCCGCGCACCGAAAGCCGCGCACCATCCACAAAGCTGGTCCACTCTTGGAAAAGCGGATAGCCCACAGGGCGACTCACTTTCAAATTCTGAAGGTCTTGGAAGCGAAGGTCTATCGCGTTGGCATCAGGCCAAATCTCCGTTTCCTCCGACACCCCCCAAGGCGTGACCGTCATGGGGATCTCATACTCATAATAGTTATCGACGAAGTCCGACCCCAGCCTCACAAAGACAGACAAATCATCCGTTTCTAGAGGCTCGTCTGATCGAGCGGCCTCCGCGTGGACAAACATGCGCAGCCGCTTGTACATCCGCATATCAAAATTGATGTTTCGATACGCCGCCCGCGCATCCCCATCCTCCAACCCGCATATCTCGAGTTGCAGGGACTGCTCATTCAACTGGGCCTGGTTTGCCGTGGCCACATTGATCTCGCGTTGAAAAAGAAGGCCCGGGGGAACGACGTAATTGATGGGCTGGCGATACCCGTTCTCCTCTACGTTGACCGCAGAAATCGCAAACTGCGTGTCAGATGGATCGTCCGGCTCCACCTCTTGAGGACCTGCTAAGCTTGCATCGAACTTCCTCCACTCCCCGCGAATGAGCTCCAGACGCGCAAAACGCAGCGTAACAGGTTGCCTCCACCCCTTCATGAAAATCCGCATGAATCGGATGCTTCTGAAATCACTGATTCCCCCCACGCGACGCTCGAAATCACGAATTGGAACCTTGAACTGCAACCATTTTACTTCTTTGGTTTCCCCATTGGGCATCGTTGTACTCGACACCAGCACATCCGAGAGATAATTACGGCCAATGCCCACCTCTGTCAAATCAGCTGGACGCAGGGGAATGCGATATTGGAAATAGCTCTCAATGGCGCTGAGGGTCAGGTCATCATTGAGGTCTTCAGTATTGGGAAGCGTCGTGGACGCGATCGGGTAACCTTGAGGCTGAGCCGTGCTCGAGTTGCCTTCGTATCCATTGAAAAAGCGGTAGCGCTCCAACACATTCTCCTCATTGGCTTGCGCCGAAGGGTCACGGAAGTACCGGAAATCGTCCGCAGAAGGGTCAGCACGGTATTGATCGTACGCCTGCGGTTCGAGACTGCCTTGCAAACCACTGAGCCAGTCTCCGAAAAACGCTTGCTCCTCTTGAGAATTCAAACCATCCAGACCCACATCCTGAAGGCTGTAATCCCCAGTGGAGTTGTCAAACGCATTCACCACATTGAAGGTGCTCGGGTCCGCAACCAAGCCCCAGGAAGACTCTTGAACCGGTGCTGGCTGATTGGCAGACGGCAAGCCGTTCTCATAGGCCAACTGCCCATCGTTCAGCAAGTCCTCACTGATCGAACCGAGGTTGAGATACAAATCCCCTCCACTGTCGTTTTGGCTGTCTTCATTGAAGGGGTCCATCACCCAAAACTGGATGTACTCCACATTGGACAACTCAAAGTCCGTGGTCAGCAATGCCCGCTGAACACCTCCCCATCGTTCCTCAGGGGCTTGCAACGTTCCGTCCGGGTTGATTCCAGGAACTGATGCTGTGCCTTCTGCGGGCAGGTAATTGTATGGCCCTCGCACGCTAGGGTCAAAACTCAAGTCAAACGTGGGAAGGTTTTCGGGGGTGCCCAGAGGCAACTGTCGGTTCGGAAACACCTCCTTGTTCTCGACCAGTCTCATCAGGTGATTGGACCGCACATCCACATCCACCTCTCCATCCGGCAGGCCGCCACCAAAGAAACTGGGGTCAATGGTATACCAATTCAGGCGCGCACGGTTGTAGTTAAACAGCAGGCTGTCCTCCACATCGCCCTCGGGAAACAGGTCCGGTTGCAGCTTGGGCGTGCTCGCCAAGCTCCACTGTGTCCAAGACCGTATGTCAATGGCACTCTGCGACCCCTCAAAGTCGTCGATGTAGGCATTGCCCTCCTTGCCAACTGCACGGCTGTGACCGGGAATCAAATAGGCCGCCTCAGCGCTGAAGTTGATGTTGGATGGGGCAGAGGCCTTCAGGAAAGGCAACTTGTCCAACATGTTCGTGATGAATTCACTCGATCGGGAGAACGTGAAGTCGGCCCCCATGATGGTGTTGTTAACCGGCTCATCCCCGATGTTGACCTTCTGGGTCAGCGGACGCTCTCTCAAATTGAGGAAGGTGGCACCCACGGCCATGTTGTCGCTCGGGGCATAGTCGAATCGCGTGCCCAGCAACGTCTTGGTCTGAATGTTGAAGAGGCTGTTGCTCTCCAAGGACACGCGGATAGGCTGACCGCTCTCAAGCAGGCCATCGTTGATGATGCGCACTCGCCCCAAGTTGTAGTCGACCGTATAGTCTTGGTTCTCAATGAGCCTGGCGCCACCCGAGGTCACCGTTACCGAGCCTTCGGGAATGTTCAGTGCATTGAGCATGATCTCAGAGCTCATCTGGCTCTGATATTGGCCCTTGATGCGGAACCGGTTCAAAGAGGGAATCTGTTGTGCAGCCGTCTTCGTCGAGTCATAAAGCGGCTGGAACACGATGGTCTGAATGAGTGACTGCGCTTGGTCTGCATCACTAACCCGATCCAAGATCTGGTCTCGTAAGGTCTTGCCGAAAGGCTCAACTGACGGAAGGAATACCCGGCCATTCTGGCTGTTCATCGTGCCCCCCTGAGTCGCCGCATTGTCCACGAAATCGTACACGCCATCGGACTGCGGCTGACCGTTGATGTCGATTCTGTCCATTCCGAGCACCTGGATAAGCAGCTCTCCCTCAATCGGCTCTCGCGGGATGTAATTCAAATCCACCCCCGTGGCCGGATCATTGTACCACACCCCAATGCGAAACTCGTCTGGACTCAACCCGAACGCCTGCAAAGAGTAAACGTTCTTCATCATCAGGTCCCACAAAGGGGCGGGCTCCCCGTTTTCCAATTCAACTCGGGTCACAGAACTCTTGAGCATTTTCAAGAGCAATGCCCCTGGCGCTGCATATCCATCCTGGCTCAACGTGCCCACTTGATAAGTCTCCCCTTCCAATGTGTACTCGTAGGCCACGGCCAATACTTCGGCATTGTTCAAGGATTGACGGAGACTGATGAACCCAAGACGGTCGTTGTACGTGAATTCAGTCTGAGCCAATCGGCGGGCATTTCCAACCCGCTCATAGTGGATTCCTGGCGAATAAATCGGCGCACCATCCGGACCAGTGTACGCTCCGATGGCAGCGCCCGCGCCGCTGAAACCCATGACCTCGGCGTTCCCCGTTAGGTCCAAGAAAAGGTCATTGTTGAAGTTGCTCGGCGCCCTGTTTGGATTGATTCCAATGTTGGGGTCATCTGTGAGCTCTGGAATCGGGAGGTCCCCCGACATGTAATTGGGGTGCTCCCCGACATCCGTGAAGGCCAAAATGTTCCGAACGTCTTGGGTGTTCGCCTGTGTGTTGACCACATATACTTCTATCCGGGTAATCCGTGCACCGGAATTCACAACCGGCAAACTCTTCATCGCATTGTCGTACCGATCCCGGAAATACGCAGAGAGGAAATAGTGACGGTTCGCCTCGTAATCGTCGGCCCTGATATCAAACTCTTGAGTCTGGGCTCCCCCCTGCACCTCGATTTCCTTTCGCTCTCCCTTTTGCTGACTAAAGACCGTGGTGTTGTAGACCTTCCCCCATTGCGTCTCGAGCTTCAATCCAAACAGCGACTGACTGCCCTGGATCAGGGTGCTCTGAAGGGGCATGTTGATGTTGCCCGCCTCGATGTTCTTCAAAATGTCGTCTTCCTCTCCCTCGAACCCGATGTTCATCTGGTTCTCAAAGTCAAACGTTGCCTCCGTATTGTAATTCGTACCCAGGTTGATCTTCTCGCCTATGCTGCCGTCGATAGACAACTGAATGCGCTGGTCAAAGTCAAATGTGGTAATGGCCCTGTCCCGCTCCGCAAGCCGCGGATTCTCCGTCTTGCTGTAGCGCAGACCGAAATTGAGCTCAGCCGAACCCTGGGGTCGAATCTCAATCTCATTGGAACCGAAAATGGTCTCGAAGATCTCAGAGTCTACGGTGAGCTTGGGCGCAAAACCACGCTCCTCCTCATCCAACTCCTCTTGCATCTCATCCCAGAACTCGCTCAGGTTCTCGTCGATGTTGTACTCGAGGAACTCGTCCAAAGTCAAGTGTGTCGGGTTTCTAAAGTCAAGGGTATCTCCCAAGCGCTGCCTCACAACATATTGCCCCGTCGTTTCATCATAGTCCACACCGTATTGAACCACATCGGGAAAGCCAAGGCTCACCCCGTTTGGGCTCTCCGTTGGATTTGGCAAGTCGGCCCCATGGGGCAAGGGCAAATCCACGTCTAAAGAGTCAACCTCGTCCTGACCTGCAACTGAAAATGACATGCAAAGACAGAAAGCGGGGAGCATGGCCAAACCAAACCGCATCGAGCGGAAAAGAAGGTTGCTGTGGGCCATCGTAGAACGCATGGTCAATGATGCTCGGTCAAAGTCGTTTCAATGCCGCCCTCACGAGATCCTCCACATGGGTCAAGCCTTCCCCCATCAATTGATCGAGGATGGATTCCACACGACGGCGATCGAAACCGAGGTTGCACAGGGCGGCCAACGCATCAGAACGGTGCGTATTGTCTGCAGCTGCAAATTCTTTCCCCTCCTGAGATCCTGGCCCAGACAGCATTGACACGGCACTGAACGACGGGTCCTTGCCCATCTTGTCCTGCAGGTCAACCAAAATGCGCTGCGCAGTCTTGGCACCAATTCCCTTGACCGCCTTAAGCGCGGCAACATCTCCGCGCGTGATGACCTCAACCAATTCAGACGGTCCAAGTCCACTGAGAATCATCCTTGCTGTTTGGGCACCCACACCACTGACGCTCGTCAGCATCACAAACAACCGGCGCTCAGTATCCTCCGAAAACCCGAAAAGCAATTGTGCGTCCTCTCGGTACACTGCGTGAATCAAAACCTTCGCCTCCGTTTTTCCGGCCAAAGCAGAGGACGTATGGAGACTAAGGTGAACGAAGTAACCAACACCGCCACACTCCACAACAGCGTGTGTGGGCGTCAATTCAACGAGGCTGCCAGAAAGGTGATGGATCATCGGTTGGTCTGGGCATCCACGGCCGCAATGCGGACCATATTGACAATCTCACGAACACTGGATCCCATTTGAAGGATGTGGAAGGGCTTGCGCAACCCCAAAAGAATGGGCCCGACCACTTCAAATCCTCCCATCTCCTGAATCAGCTTGTAGGCGATGTTGCCTGCAGCAAGGTTGGGAAATATGAGCGTGTTGACCTTTCGACCGCGAAGGTTGCTGAAAGGGAACAGCTCTTCGGACAGTTCTCCATTCAAGGCAACATTGGCCTGCATCTCCCCGTCCACAATGAGGTCGGGATGCTCAGCATGAAGAATCGACACTGCCTCGCGGACCTTCTCTGCATCGCGGCCATCGGCTGAACCAAAGTTGCTATAACTCAACATGGCAATCCGAGGCACAATCCGCATAGAACGCACGGCTTCGGCGGTCTGCAACGTGATGTCCACAAGCTCTCGGGCCGATGGGTCGCGGTTCACTGTCGTGTCCGCAAAGAACATCGGGCCACCCTTTGCCTGGACGATATACATGCCCGCCACCTTCTTGACCCCATCGGCCAGACCGAGAATTTGGAGCGGGGGAAGCAGGCTCTCTCGATAGTTCCTGGTCAGTCCACTGATGACGGCATCCGCCTCGCCTGTCTCCACCAGCATCGAGCCGAAATAGCTCCTGCGTCGCATGTGGCCGATGGCCTCTTCACGCGTCAAGCCCTTTCTCTGACGCTGGACCAAAAGGTGTCCAGCGAACGCTTCCACCCTGCCCTGCTGATCTGGGTCAACGGGATTGATGATCTCCACGTCCGGAAGCTCGATGCGGTGTTCTTCGATCATCTCAAGAATCCGGTCACGCGACCCCAACAAAATGGGGTGAACAATGCCCTCATCCCGAGCCGTCTCAGCCGCCTTGAGGACCTTGTAATGGTCTGCTTCAGCAAACACAACCCGCTTTGGGTGACGCCGGGCGCGAACACTCAGGTTGCGAATCAGGGTGTTGTCTTGGCCCAATCGCCCGGCCAGCACGCGCTTATAACCCTCCCAATCCTGAATCGGCTCACGGGCCACACCACTCTCCATGGCCGCCTTCGCCACAGCCGGAGCAACCGTCGTGATCAGCCTGGGGTCCATGGGCTTGGGAATAATGAAGTCCACACCGAAACCAAGCCCGCGTTCATCATACGCTTCGTTGACCTCGTCTGGCACATTCTCTTTGGCCAGCGCCGCGATGGCTTGCACAGCCGCCATCTTCATCTCGTCGTTGATGGCGGTAGCGCGAACGTCCATCGCTCCGCGAAAAATGAAAGGAAATCCCAAGACATTATTGACCTGATTGGGATGGTCACTTCTGCCCGTGGCGATGATGATGTCCGGTCGTACGGCCTTGGCCTCTGCATAGGGAATCTCTGGGTCTGGGTTTGCGAGGGCAAAGACGATGGGGTTGTCCGCCATCGCCTCAATCATGGGGCCCTGAACGAGCCCCCCCCGACTCAAACCCAGGAACACATCCGCACCATGAAGTGCCTCAGTTAGGTCAGCCAGCGGCTTGTCGGAATGGGCCAGCGCCAGCTTCCTCGGGCTGAGCCCTTCCCTCCCAGAATGGATATGACCCTTGCTGTCGAAAACAGCAATGTTCTTGAGCTGCACCCCCAGCTGCATGTAGAGATCAAGGCACGCCATGGCAGACGCACCGGCACCGCTAACCACAAGCTTGACCTCTTCTGGTCGCTTTTCAGCCAACTCCAATGCGTTGAGCAAAGCGGCACCACTGATGATGGCCGTGCCGTGCTGGTCATCGTGCATGACCGGGATGTCCAGTTCCTCCTTCAGGCGCCGCTCTATCTCAAAGGCTTCAGGCGCCTTGATGTCCTCCAAGTTGATCCCCCCGAAAGTCGGTGCGATGGCCTTCACCGTCTGAACGAACGACTCAACGTCAGATGCATCGACCTCAATGTCAAAGCAATCCAAGTCCGCAAACACCTTGAACAGGACACCTTTGCCCTCCATGACCGGCTTGCTCGCCTCTGGTCCAATGTCACCCAGGCCGAGAACGGCCGTCCCATTGGATATCACCGCAACCAAATTGCCTTTGGCCGTGTATCGGTAGACATCATCGCGATTTTTGGCGATGTCCAGACAAGGCTCAGCAACCCCTGGCGAATAAGCCAGACTCAAGTCACGTTGGGAACTGTAAGGCTTGGAGGGAATGACCTCCACCTTGCCTCGTCGGCCTAGGCTGTGATAATCCAGCGCCTCTTTCCTGCGAATGCTGCTCATGGCTTGGGGGTCGTCTTGCGGCGCGAAGATGGCACCGCCAACAGGCCCTGACAAGGTACAGGGCCAGAGATGGAATCAGCGAGAAACGCTGAATTTGCGGGAGTGGCCGATTCGGCCTTGCGACTCAAGGGCATAGAGGTAGGTCCCAGGTGCAAATTCGTTTGCGTCAATCCAGACACTCCCACTTCCCGGCGAGAGCACAACCGACTTCAACGTTCGGCCCGTCAAATCCAAGATGTGCATGA
>CAXHAW010000027.1:0-11642 GCA_964014525.1 uncultured bacterium | reverse complement strand
CAAAAACGGCCCAGGCGGGCAGTGCTGTCCAATCAAAGTCAAACAGCGCTGCGTTTTCCCAAGGGCTGCCCGCTGTGCTCGTGGGCCCTTTTGAGGCCACCCAATCTGGCGCCCAATAGCACCAACCCGAGCAAACGGCACCGCCAAGGGAACCGAGGGCAGAATCCAACGCCCCCATGTAAGCCAGTTGTCCCGATGGGGTAAATGGGTAGCCCGGGGTCTCGTCTCCGGTCCACCACAGGTTGTCTGTCCAATCCGACCATTCTGCAGTCCAAGCATAGGCCGTCTCAGCGAGAAAAACCGTACGCCCTAGAGCTCCATGCAAGTCGGTAACGTGGTCAGCAATGGCCTCGACATCTTCAAGGTGCCACTTGCTGTATTGACTCACGGCCAAGACATCCGGGGTGTATCCCTCATCCGCCAGCATCCCAAAGAACCACGGGGCTGCTTCGAGATTGGCCACGTGCACCGCAACCTGACAATTGGGGAACACCTCTTCGACCGCTTGATGGCCTGCCGCCAAGAGTTCCGACAGCGGTTCAAACCCATTTTCAATGCCCCCATGCGGCAACATCATGCCGGGGTTGATCTCATTGCCCAATTGAACCATCACCGGTTCGATGCCGCGCACTTGAAGGCTCTTCAGCGTACACTCGATGTGACACACCATGGCCGACTGGAGCGCTTCGAATGTCATTCCGGACCAAGCACTTGGGGGCACCTGATGCCCAGGGTCCGCCCAGGTGTCACTGAAATGGTAGTCAATCAGCAAGCCCACGCCAAGTGAATCCCACCGTTCCGCTTCTTGCATCACCTCCAGCCAGGAACTTCGCAACCCAGCACTTGGGTTGTGCCACACCCTGAGCCGCACCAAGTTCACCCCCTGCCCTGCCATCCACGCCCTCGGCGCTGCTATGTGCTGCCCCTCTTCATCTTGATACACGACCCCGTCAGCCTCCATTTCAGGCAAAAACGAAGCGTCCACTCCGCGCCACATCTGGGCGCAAGCAGAAGGACTCACGACAACCATACCGCAGAGGCCCAACCAAAAGAAAAGGAACGGTCTGCGCATCCACAGAAAATTACGCCAATTCAGAGCCCCCCTTCTCATTGGTGGCTTTTCCAACAGCATTACGGCCAGCATTCACTCTGCATCCCGCAGGCAGCGCACCGAATATCCTTTGCGGGGGTGCGCTTGGTTCCGGTTCAATCCAGGAGGCGTGGTGTAAAGAAAGCGGCAGATGGCGTCCTCGCCATCGGCAGAGGAACTCCACCAATTGCCACCTGCACCAGCCATGTCAAAGTTGCCGTAATCCGAGCCGCGATAGCCACCAGGAGGCGCTGCAAAACCGAAATCATCGGTGCCATTCTGACCCAGCATCCAACCCGAGATCGTCTTCAGTGCTCTGCCCTCCTGGCCCTCAAAAACGTGGGCCTCGACATGGTCCTCCAACTGCGTCCAGTCCTCATCCGTCGGCACATGCCACCCACTTGGGCACAAGCCTCGGCTGTCCATCACTGCATACCAGTTGTACAACCGGCCATATGCCTCCAGTGACTGCTCCTCGTCACACGCATCGATGGCCGGACTGTACTCCTCGCAAAGGCTGTAATTCCCGTCACCATACACCGCCACTGCCCCTTCCGTGGTCGTCGCCCATTCGCTGTTGGCAAAGAGCCCGGTCAGGCCTGTCGGAATCGAGTCGCCATTTGCATACACCGTGGTCTGCAGGTTTTCGGTGAACCAGACCTGCTCACCAATCTGGACCATCCCGTATAAAACACCGTCGACGGTGACGGGATCTGTGAGGTCTTCAATCTCTGGCTCGCAACCGGTCAAAACCACAACGGCAAAGAAGAACTTTAAATTAAATCGCAACGTCTCAGTGGATTTGATATTCCAGAAGCTGCAAGGTGTCTTGCTCTGCCTTTCGGGTCAAAAGCCAACGATAAGGTTGCCCAACTTGAAGTGCTGAAATATTGAACGAGACCTCAGCCAGTCCCTTTTTCGTGGCACCCTCGAAGAGCACCTTGAGTGTGTCTCCTGTCTCAGGGTCTTGCAAATAAGCGAAGTAATCAGAGCGCGCATTCTCCCACCATCGAAACGACAATCGGTTGCTTTCCAATGCGTAAGAAAGAAGAGAATCAGAATATTCGACCACTCCTGTTCGATCCCAAGATTCCTTGACTGCCAAGCTAAAATTCGTGACCGTCAACGGCTGATTCTGCTCACTACCGCTGCCGAGAGGTTCACCTTGGATAGCCGGTGGTTTTTCAACGGACGAGCAGCCAAACAGAGCCAAGAAGATGAACGTCAGGCAAATTGAAACTCCAATGTTAATGCTCAAGTTCATTCTCCATCGTTGGGATCAGGCACGCAAAGATTGCCAAAGTCGCCGAGCACAAGAAGCAAATCAGCCACGCCCACTTGACCATTGCCGTCAAGGTCTGTGGCACAGGTCGAAGCAGGCGGCCCCGAATCAAAGACACACGACCCATCGTCCATTGTCGCAGAGGAGATGTAATTGGTCGCGGACGGGTATGTACAACCCGAACAACCAAAGTCACAGAGGCTGTTGTCCTCACACGTGGTACACCCATTGTAATTACAGGCCATGGTATCTAAGCAACCGGGGAACACACAACTTTGGTCATCGCACGTCGCCTGATCATCGTAATTGCAAGCATTCGAGTCCATGCAACCAAACAAGACGTTGATTGTAAAGCAGCCTTCGTGTGGCGCACCTCCAAATGATCCAGACCCTTCGTAGTCAAGGGTCCACCCCACTTCAGTAGGGTATATTCCACTGGTTAAGACCACATCGTAACATCCGGATTCGAGACACAGACCGATTGTATCAATCGCTCCAGACGTCATGGTGACATCTTGCGTGAAGCCTGTCGCGTCATTGGTCAGGGTCATCGTGGCCAAATTCCAGCCGTCTCCAAATGAATCCGTAACGATCAAATCCACACAATTCTCAAAGCAGCACGAACCGTCATCGCACAGCGCATTGGCATCAAAATTACAGGCTGAGTTATCGGTGCAACCCAAATCATTGCCACCGTCACCCACAGTGAATTCGGCTGTGTCAGACCACTCCCCACTGAGGCCTTCAGGCTCCACACCACTCAGCGACCAAGCAATCTCATAGATGTACATGCCCTGGGACACATCAACCGAGAATTGGTAGCATCCCGGATCCAAGCACGCGATACTGATGCCATCGTAACCCAATTCCAGGGTTCCCGTTGCAAGCTCATCACCGCCATTTTCGACAATCCAAACGTTGCCATTCCAGCCATCGCCATAGGAATCCGTCATGCTAATTTCTACGCAGCTTGAATAACAACACGTGCCGTTGTCGCACAAGGCATCCGGATCATAATTACACGCACTCGCGTCCGTGCAGCCCGCTGATTCACCTCCGTCTCCGAGAATCATTGGGAAATTATCAGGACCATTCCCGGATTCTATGGTCAAGTCAGCGCCAGGGAAATAAAAAACAGGATCACGCACCACGGACCAGTCCACATTTGCCCCTGAGATGTCGACCGTATAACAACTGCTCTCAAGACAGAGTTTGGCCGCCCCCCCTATGTTATTGCCCGATGCGACCTCCTCTCCAGAGTTGTTGTCTGTCACCGAATAATACAGCATGGTATTGATGCCGAGCCCCGGGATGAAAATCCCCGGTGGCATCTCGATGTTGATGCAGGTATTGTAACAACAAGATCCATCATCGCAACCGGCCTGAAAGGAAAAATTACAGGCCGCGAGATTTGTACAACCAGGGTAGGTGCAGGAACCGTCGTTGATTTCAGCATTGGGATTGAAGTTGCAAGCCTCAGTATCAGTGCACCCTGCACAGGTGGTGAATTCACATGAACCGTCATCGACTGTGGCGTCTGGATCATAATTGCAGGCAACCGAGTTCGTGCAGCCCTCTATATTTTCAGTGATTTGAGCCAACCACAAACCGTGGTCATTGGACAAGCCATATTGACCATAGACCCACACTTCCGGGTCGGCCTGCCCCTCTCTCCAACCTCCACCGATGTAATCACCCCAACGCGAACCCGCCGCCATCGCCGTCTCACCTGACTTCACATTCACAGAAGTTCCAAAACTCTCGGTTACGTATCCGTGCACCACCCTGAACCCAGGAAAGGTGGACGAACTCACGCGCAAAAACGCCACCATTGACCCCCCATCCCAACTCGCCAAATTGGTCGTCCATGGCACGATCCAAGGGTATGCGTAGTCCCACCCCGCCTGTCCAAAAGTCCTGTCCACCACATTTTCGGTCGACACATTCAATCGCCCGAGGTAAATCCTGTCGTCCCCGTTGTCATCCGAAATGGTCATGGCAAAATGGATCTTGTCCTGATCCCCATCGACATTGACATAGGCACTTTGAAGGCGCGGAGCGACCTGCAAATTCGAACCGCCGCTCTGTGGGGCATTCAACGGATTGTTCAGATCACCCAAACCGACAACATATGCCTCAAGGGTCGGGCTGTCTCCCGCATTCTCCGTCACGTTAAACCAAGCCACATGTTCCTCTCCAAATCGACCAATCATATACAATCCAGGACCATACAACCCGAAAGGATAGGTGCAAGGCTTAATGGAATACGCGTTGGATGACGCAGCAACTTCATTTCCTGCGTCGTCCATCAAGGTATATGTGGCCTCAACGTCGTCGAAATACTCAACCGACATGGTGTTGCCCGCAATGGCATCATCCAAGGTGAACAAGAAAACCTTTGATTCTTGTGCGAAGTCTCCAGTGTCGAAAAACATGTTCCCAGAAACTGCAATTGTCCCCTGTGACAAGCCCAGTTTGGGGTAATCAAACCACATGTTCGAGTCACCCGCATTTGCGGTAATGTCATAGAAAGTCCAAGCGCCGGTCGGATCGCTGGTCTCGCTGACCCCGAGATAAATCTCCGAGAGGGTAGAATTGTTTCCATGCAAATCGATAATGATAAACCGATTGTGCTGCGTATCATATTCTATGCGGGGATCGTAGATGTTGGCCGTAGGCTGCAAGGCGGAAAAAAAGGTGGCCTCAGGTTCAGAATAAAGCACATTTCCATCAGCATCGAACATCTCAATATGGGTGTTGTTCGCCACCACAGTAACACCACTGGCATTCACCGCCGCTGCACCATCAGGAACCTGCGAATTCCCGCTGTTGTAAGTGCTTTGCACAGAGGTTCCGACCAGCGGTTGAATCGCAGCAGATGATGATGATGGGGCAAGGTCCATTTGACCGCTGGATGGAGATGCCGGACTTATCCCGTTGCTCAAGGCGTTGCGATAAGCCAACTTCGCCTCCATTCGCGCTGCCTCTTCTATCGTTTCCGGCGTTTGTGGATTGACTTCAGCATCCCGGTATTGAACCATTTCGTGCTGCACCTGCCAAGGGTCCTGAGTCCGTGTGCTCAAATTGGCCTTCACCGGCTCTACGAGACCATAAAAAGTAGACTGATAAGTGAAGTCAGGCTGGCGATCCGTGATCCTCCCTTTCTTCATGACTTGCGCCGATTCCGCCTCTTGGGCCAAGAGCGGATACAGGGAAAACAGGCCGAAAAGGCTGCACAGCAACAGACGAATTATCATAACTCTAACGATTTGGTACAGAGTAATTTAAGAAAATTTCCAATTGAATCCAATCGGAAATGCCATCCGGAGGATTCCCCCTCCCAAAAAATGCGGCCACCAGTGGATTGGACGTAATCCTTCTGCATCCCACCCGATTCACATGATGAAGTGGCCGCGACAAAAAGAAAGCCTAGACGAATCGAGTTCCCCCTTGTGATATAGGAGAGCAGAATGCGATGCATTCATCCGTCTTTCGTTCATTCGCATCACCACCGATAAGTCTGCACCATGAAACTTCAACTGCTTCCCGTTCTCCTCTTCTCGCCATTGCTCTTGAGCAGTCAGATTGATGGAGACAACATCTTCTCTGTTGACCAGGTCATCAGTATCGATCTTGCGTTTCCTCAAGCCAATTTCTGGGACCAACTACAAGAGAATTACGAGGCAGATGACAATGAGTACATCGCAGCTCACTTGACGCTTTCTGATGTGAGCGGCACACATGTGATTGACAGTGTTGGAGTTCGACTCAAGGGCAATTCCAGCTACATGCACCCCGGCACCAAGAAGTCTTTCAAAATTGACCTCAATGAGTTCATCAGTGGACAGAACTACGACGGACTCAAAAAAATCAACTTCAGCAACGGCTTCAAGGATCCGTCCTGCATGCGGGAAAAGCTGTTCTTCGACGTGTGTCGACAAGCCAACGTACCGGCACCGAGGACCAGCTTCGCCGAAGTGAGCTTCAACGGCGAGCCTTGGGGATTCTATACCGTTGTTGAACAGATTGACGACCAATTCCTCGACTGGAACATCCTCGAAGACGGCGGCAACCTCTTCAAAGCCGGAGACAATTTCGGCGGCGGAGGCCCCGGTGGCGGAGGCCCCGGTGGCGGGGGGCCCGGTGGCAACAACACGACGGCAGCCGACCTCGTCTTTTATGGCGAAGAACAGACGGCCTACGAAGAGCGATATGAACTGAAATCCAACGAAGACGAAAATGACTGGAGTGACCTCATCTCCTTTCTCGACTTCGTCAACAACACCGATGACGATGCCTTCGCCGCAGGCATCGACTTCAGAATGGAGGTTGACGCCTTCCTTCGATCGGCCGCGTTAAACATGTTGTTCAGCAATCTTGACACCTACACGGGTTCAGCCCGAAACTATTACCTCTACCACAACATGGACACCAACCTCTGGGAGTGGATCAAATGGGACGGCAATGAAGCCTTCGGGTCCTACACCAACGGTGCCGGCAACATGGAGACCTTGGCCCTCGACTATTGCGCTTCCCCGCGGCCCTTGCTCCAAAGAATGCTCGACGATGAGGACCTCAATGCCCGGTACCTTCAACAGGTCTGCTACCTCACTGCCTACTTCTTTAATGACGCGTTTCTGCACGCGCGAATTGACGAAGTCCGCGACCTGATTGCCCCCTATGTCTTCGCAGACGAAAACAAAATGTATTCTAGCGCTGATTTTGACATGAATATTGAAGCCGACTTGTCCAGTGGCGGCGGGGGGCCCATGGGCGGACAGACCTATGGCCTCAAACCCTTCGTAACCAATCGCGCGGCTCACATTTCCAACCAACTCGACTGCAGCACAGCTCACGTCCTAGTGGAAAACACGCCTGAGATTACAGTCTACCCCAATCCGGTGCGGGACAGACTCACAGTCCTGACACCCGATGCATGGCACACGAACGTCGTACTCCGCAATTCACTCGGACAAATCGTTTTGAATGTGCATACCCATGGAACAAAGACCATCACATTGGATGTAGCACACATCGCCCCAGGGCTTCACATCTTGGAAATCTCGAACAGCAAAGCAATCCACGCCCGAAAGCGCATCATCATAGACTAAGCGGGCCATCGCCACCCATGCAGTATCAAATGTGGCATTTTGATTCCCGGGGTCTAGGGGACTTTTGTCAGGGGGTCCTAAACTAAAAGTTGTCTACAGAGCAAAACAGCTGCGATTTGTAAAAGATTGAGCACAAGCAACAGCGGGCCGCCGCCGCTTGCATGCACGTCACAAACACATCTGATTTCATACAAACTCAATGTAAAATGGACACCCTACTAACAAGCGCTCACTTGTCTAAACGTCCATTGAGCATCAACAGGGGTGCAGAACAATTTCAGCGCTCAACTGCTTAAACCTTTGTATCTCAACAGTTCATTCCAAGCACCTAATGACATTCTTCGTTCAATTCGTGAGGCAATGGTATGCGGTATTGCTCGCATTCGTTTGCCTTCTCTACTCTGTAGGCCTTGGCCTAATGGGTCAAACCGATGAAGCCTTGTATTCCGCTCATTGGGCCGGGACCATCCTTCTGTTTTCAATTGCCATCAGGCAGCGTAGAACCAAGCGAGTATGAGCATTTCAATGTTCACCACCGGGTTCATTATTTTCTCCATTTATATGGCGTTTTTGATTTGGAACATCTACAACGGCCACAACACCGGAGCGAACGAGAAACAATACGATCACGAACCAGACAACCTGGATATGGATGGGATGGGGAATTTCTCCCGGTTTCCCAATGACAAAAAAGGCCGATAAAACTGAACGCCCATTGGCTGGTCAACATTCAGCTTCTGGCATTCACCTCAATGGCAGGCATGGCTGACCATTGGTTCGCGTTGCGATCAGGAAATACCCCATTGGGCGACGAGGGAATCAAAAGCCCAAGCCTCATGAATCCAAGTGGCTGAACAGCTCTTGTACCAGCGCATCCAAGCTTTGGTTTTGGGCCAACACTGCCCAATGCAGCGCGCCGCTCTCACAATCCACAAAGCGCATAGACGTCAACGTCTTCCGTTGATCGCAGAACCGGCTGACCATGACCACCCCCTTTGCTCCGTGCAACTTACCGGCATCCACGATGCTGGACTCGTCGTGGAAACCGTTCATGTTTCGGTGCTGCTCCGAACTGACCACGTCCAGCGCCTGACGTTCCAATACCCGAAATTTCTCCATCAACCGGATGCCCACTGATGCCTCGAGCACCGAGGCATTTGACGAGCCTTGACAAGGCGAATTCTCGAGGACCACAACAAAAATATTTGAGCCCACAGCCTCACTCGTCTGGACCTCCACTTGTAGCGGAGAATGCTCTTTCGTCATCGGCTGCAAACGGCCCATATATCGCTTTGGATACATTTCCAGCCATGCCAATGGAAAAAGCATCCAGGAACCCATCAATGCCCAAAGGTTGATTCGCCCCCTTTTCTCAACGCCAGTTGTGAAGACTTCGTAACCCTCTTTTTCAATCTGCAAATCCAGTAGGCTTCCACCGACTTCGGAGTCCCGGTGGCTTACAGGAGTTTGGCCGATATACTCCCCGTTGGCATAAACATCTGCCTTGCTGGGGACTGAAGAAATGAGAATACTACTTGAACAAGAGGACAGAAAAATTAAAGCGGCCAACAACCAAGCGACAACGTGTTTTGGGGCGGTGTACATGCTCATCGCCCCCGGAAATATCAATTATTGTGCCACTTAAGAAACTCTCAAATCAATCGACCACACCACATGACTCATTTGTATACATGAGTTACCGTTCAACTGGATGGCAGATTGCTCTAGCACTTGGCCTGTAAGGCGCTGATAAAATCATTGGGGTTAGAATCATGCATCAAGGATAATTTATAGACAGAAATAAACCAGATGCGAGACAATGAGGCTCCTTAAACCCGATTCAGTTCATAGACCTCATAGGATTCCATCACCTCGTCAAACACAGGCTTTGACACTGGATTCGACCCATCTAAAAAGGCATGTAATGCATCTATGTCGTGCACTGCAATTTTGAACATGACTTTACTGTGGTCCGGTGCCACCGTACCAATTGTCTTGCTTAGGTCAGCAATCTTCTTCCTTTCAGCAATCCCTTCATCCGATTGCATAAACCCCATAAACTTTTGGAATTGGCCTTCCTTGAGCATTCCGACCACCAGTAAATTTCTCATGACTTTTTTGCCGAAAGAAAAGAACGAAAATCACTCATCCAGCACACAAGTAAGGTGTGTAGTCAACTGCACATGTTTATGAATTCCATGGGTGAATCCGCCGGCAGTAGAGACACTCCCGCAGACCCTTAATGATTCCCGCCCTTGCAGTGCTTTATTTAATGTTGAAAGCACCTACTGCAGCGCCCTCCACTTTTCATTTTCCCCTCGTCCAAGGGTCTCGTGTGCTTCTCACGTGTTCCTTGCTTGCTGTTCACCTGGTTTTTTTGAGTTTCAAAAGAGTCTATAGTTTGGTGACCTTCGAAATCCCTTGCAGGCTTTACGTTCGTATCTTTTCCTAGCGTGAAACACGTCGGAAACGTCGGAAACGTTGAAAAACGCCGAGCAACTTGATCAAACGGTGTGCAGCGAAGCTGTGTGTGCACTTTAAATGGAATTGAAATGAAAAGCTTTAGGACAGGACTGGCCTCCAAGGCATGGGCAATGGCTCAGGCCACCTTGTCTTTGGTAGCCTCAAGATCCATGCCGCCATCGACGTCACTGGCGTTATCACTTGTGGCATCCCTGTCCATGTCCCCGTCGATATACTTTGCGCAATCAGTTGACCATTGGGAAGCCGTACTGCAGGATGGCACCCAATGGCACTATTGGCTCCCGAACAACCAACCAGCGAATGATTGGTTCGAAGGGGGGTTCAATGATGCCGACTGGCCTGAAGGTCCAGCCGGTTTTGGTTACGGCGATGGAGATGACAACACCGTATTGCCGAGCACAACAGCGGTGTACTTGCGTCACACCTTCGAGATTGACGGCCTCAGCAATTGGTTGGATGCCCATTTCTACATGGATTACGATGACGGCTTTGTTGCCTACCTCAATGGCACGGAAATAGGCCGGGGCAATGCCGGGCAACCGGGCGAATTCATTGCATGGAACCAAGGCCTAGAAATGGACCAGGAAGCCGTGCTCTACGCAGGAGGAATCCCGTCTTCGTTTCCGTTTGACCTGTCACTGCTGACAGAAGGATCCAACACCTTGGCCATCGAAGTCCACAACATGGGGCCATCGTCTTCAGACTTGACGGCTCGTCCTTTTTTGTTTGCAGGAGTGCCTATGGAAGGCCTGGGCTATGCTTCGCCGCCGGCATGGTTCAATCCCTCGGGAGCTGACGTCCATCCCGTTACGTTTGAGGTCAACATGGCCAATGAAACAGTCTCCCCCGAAGGGGTGTATCTGGCCGGGGGCGGATACTTTGGTGTGCCCGGTGACAACCCCATGACAGATGCGGATGGGGACGGGACGTGGGCGATAACCATAGAAGTTCCGCATGGATTTACAGGGTACTACACCTTCGTCAATGGCCTTTGCGCGGATTGGAGTTGCAAAGAAAACATTGCTGGATTGCCTTGTGCGCATCCTGAGCACTACAACGACCGCCAACTCACAAACGTGACTGAAGCCATATCAGTGCAAACGTGCTTTGGCCAGTGCACAGACGATGGGTCGTGTGCTCTAGTAGAGGGGTGCATGGACAGTGAAGCCCTCAATTTCTTTCCAGACGCTGCTTTGGACGACAGTTCGTGTGTCTATTTTACCCAATCGAATTTACCTATCGTAATCATCACGACCGATGAAGCCATCATGGACGACCCCCGGATCGTCGGGAACATGATGGTGCTCAATGATTCTTCGGGCTTCAACGAATTGGGTGATCCTCCCACGGATTACAACGGCCAAATTTCCATCGAGATTCGCGGTTCCTCATCACAAATGTTCCCGAAAAAATCCTACGCGCTTGAGACCCAAGATGTAGATGGAGAAAATAACAATGTTTCCCTCTTGGGGATGCCTGAGGAAAACGACTGGATCCTTTACGGACCGTATTCTGACAAATCCCTCATGCGGAATGCGTTGGTATTTGAATTGGGAGAAAAATTGAACCGTTATACGCCGCGCAGGCGGTATTGCGAGGTCTTCATTAACGACGATTACCGAGGGGTTTACATGCTCATGGAAAACATCAAGCGAGATGCCAACCGGGTGGACAT
>CAXHAW010000026.1:0-11693 GCA_964014525.1 uncultured bacterium | reverse complement strand
GAGAAGTACGGCATCGACAAGCCGGACCTGCGCTTTGGCATGGAGTTCCAAGACATGGCGCCTGTCACCCAGGGCGGTGGGTTCAATGTCTTTGATAATGCTGAAGCGGTCCTCGGAATCGTGGTCCCTGGCGCAGCCGAATACACGCGAAAGCAACTCGACGGACTGACCGACTGGGTCAAACGCCCACAAATTGGCGCCCGCGGTCTGGTGCACTGCAAGTGCAACGCCGACGGCAGCTTCAAGTCCAGCGTCGACAAGTTTTACGACCAAGACGCTTTGGCGAAATGGGCGGCACACACCGGCGCAAAAGCTGGCGACCTGATGCTGGTCCTCTGCGGCGATCTCCACGCCACGCGCAAACAACTCGCCGAACTCCGTTTGCACATGGGCTCCGAACTCGGCCTCCGAGATCCATTTGACTTCAAGCCCCTTTGGGTTGTTGATTTCCCGCTGCTCGAATGGGACGAAGACAGCGAGCGATACCACGCCATGCACCACCCGTTCACCTCGCCTAAGCCAGAACACATGGGCATAATCGAATCGGATCCTGGTGCGGTCAGGGCCAATGCATACGACATGGTGATCAACGGCGTCGAAATCGGCGGCGGCTCCATCCGAATCCATGACAAGGCAATCCAAGCCCGAATGTTTGACCTCTTGGGCTTTAGTCCGGAAGAGGCAGAGGCCCAATTTGGCTTCCTGATGAACGCCTTCCGCTACGGCGCGCCGCCGCATGGTGGCCTCGCTCTCGGTTTCGACCGACTTTGCTCACTGCTGGGTGGCGTGAACACCATCCGCGACTTCATCGCTTTCCCGAAAAACAACCAAGGCCGAGACGTCATGATTGACGCCCCAAGCACCATCCACCAAGAACAATACGAAGAACTTTTCTTGGCTTCCACCGCTTCTGACAAAGAATAAACTTGCCCCATGTATCCCGCTGAAATTGTAACCCCCATGAAAGCCGAGCTAACAGAAGTTGGCTTCACAGAATTACTCGACGCCGCTACAGTCGATTCCGCACTGTCCGCTGAAGGCACCTCCATGGTCGTCCTCAACAGCGTATGCGGTTGCGCCGCCGGCTCCATGCGCCCCGGCGTCAAGGCCTCACTTGATCACGGCAAGCTTCCCAATCACATGTACACGGCCTTTGCCGGGTTCGACCTCGAAGCCGTAGAACGGGTTCGCAAACACACCCTGCCATACCCGCCAAGCAGCCCCTCCGTGGCCATCTTCAAGGACGGCAAATTGGTGCACATGGTGGAGCGCCATCACATTGAAGGCCGGACCGCCGAGATGATCGCCACCCACCTCAAGGCGACATACGACGAGTTCTGCTGATAGGCAGACCTCGCCTCGATATCAAAAAACCCGGCCTCGTGAAGGCCGGGTTTTTTCTTGGGGCTCTCGACAAAGGTTCAGTCCTCCATTCCACCGGCATCATCCGGCGTGACCGTGATAAACAAGGGGTTGTCACTGTGTCCGAGGTATACACCACTGTCACCCGCACCATCTCCATCGTATTTTTGAAGCATGGCCCGCATTCTAACCGGCATACAAAGCACCGGCACGCCCCACTTGGGAAACGTACTGGGTGCCATTCGCCCAGCCATCGAATTGGCACAGGACACCCAAGACGAGTCCTTCCTTTTCATTGCGGACCTGCACAGCCTCACCCAAATCAAGGACGGGTCAGAACTCCGGGCCAATACTTATGCCGCCGCCGCCGCCTGGCTCGCCTGCGGCTTGGATACAAACCGCACGGTATTCTATCGCCAGAGTGATGTGCCCCAATGCACCGAATTGGCTTGGTACCTCAGTTGCTTCTTCCCCTATAACCGCCTCACACTGGCCCACAGCTTCAAAGACAAATCCGATCGGCTCGAAGACGTCAATGCCGGTCTATTTAGTTATCCCATGCTGATGTCCGCTGACATTCTCGCCTACGATGCCAACGAGGTTCCCGTGGGCAAGGACCAATTGCAGCACCTGGAAATGGCACGCGATGTCGCCGGACGCATCAACCACAAGATGGGCCGGGAAATCCTCATCGAACCCGAAGCCCGGACCAACGACGCCACCATGTATGTCCCTGGGACGGACGGCGCCAAAATGTCCAAGTCCAAGGGCAACCTACTGGATCCCTTTGCCGACGAAAAGACATTGAAAAAGGCCATCAACAAACAGATTGTCACCGACGCTACGCCACTGGAAGAGCCGAAGGATCCAGAATCTTCCGTGGTCTACCAGATCTACAAACTCGTCGCTTCTCGGGAAGAGGCCAACGCCATGGCCAGCAAACTCATGGCTGGGGGATACGGATGGGGGCATGCCAAGAAAGACCTGCTCGAGGCCTTGGTCGACGGATTCGCCCAAGAGCGGGACACCTTCAACCGTTACATGGCGGACCTTCCGGCCCTCGATGCCGAGCTCGCCAAAGGCGCAGAAAAAGCCCGCGTTGTCGCCAACGCGACAGTCAATCGACTCCGAGACGCATTGGGCTACTGATAAATCGCTTTCAGAGCGTCACAACAACTTCAGGCGACGTCCACAGCGCCTGGTCGTCCATTTTGCCAGCTCTCCGGATCATCGGCGGCGGTCAGCAGCCCGTTGGGCGTCGTATTTGGCTTTGTACTTCTGGTACAGCTGTATCTGCTTGTTATCCAGGACCACATCGCGACCCTGAACCCAAGCGAATTCAACATCATTGCCCATCATGTCGAGGGCGTCCCCTGCGGAGATGAACAACGTGGCGTCCTTGCCCGGTTCGAGGGACCCACATACATCATCGATGCCGAGAATGCGGGCTGTAGAAAGGGTCAAAGCCCGCACAGCCTGTTCATACTCGAGCCCGTAGGCCACTGCAGTGCCTGCGAAAAAGGGCAAATTTCGGGTGTTCATCTCGGGCATCCGGCCCTCGCCTTGGAGGCAGTATTCAACCCCCTCATCTTCGAGGAGCTTGGGCAGCTTGTAAGGCAAGTCAATGTCGTCCTCGGCAAAGCGTGGCACTGAGTGGGTGCGCTGAAGCATCACCGCAATGTTGTTCTCTCGCAAAGGGTCAGCCAGCATCCAGCTGTCCACACCGCCCACCAAAACCACCCGCTCCAGATCTTCAGCACGTTTGAACCGAATGGCCTCCGCAATCTGCTTGGCGTCATCGGCATGAACAAACAACGTCGCGGCGCCATTGGCCTTGCGGTTTCCAGCGACAAAAAGACCCCTCATGGCTTCCATTCGCAGGTCTCGCTTGGTCGGCGTTCCCTCGGCATAAGCACGGGCACGCATGAAGAAATCCCGAATCTCGTGGAGCTTTTGGTCATAGGTCTTGCGCTTACGCAATTGGGCCCGGCCATCCTCAAAATGCTTGTGGTGGGTGGAAGGCCAGTAGAGGTGGATGCCGTCATCGGCGCGCACCACAGCGTCCTCCCAGTTCCACGCATCGAATTGCACCACTGAACTCGACCCGCCGATGACCCCACCGCGGGGCGTAATCTGGCCCATCAAGACGCCATTGGTTCGAACGGTAGGGGTGAGGTCCGAAGCTGCATTGTACGCGATGACACTGCGGACGTTGGGCTTGAAGGTGCCCACCTCTGCATAGTCTCGAGAAGCCCGCACCGCGGCAACTTCCATCAGGCCCAGCGTGCTGTTGGGTGCAATGAAGCCGGGGTAAATGTGTTTTCCCACAGCGTCCACAACACGCCCATATCGCTTGGGGTCCACATCCCTGGCAGCACCGACATAGTCAATGATGCCATCAGCAAAACCAATGGCTGCATTTTCCAAGACTTCACCTGTGCCGAGGTGGGCCGTTCCGCCGAGGACAAGAATGCGCTCTGTTTGGGCACTGCCGGGCGTGAGGTTGGGCTGAGCGAGACCCGTCAGCACCAGCGCAATACAAGCAAGGAGAACCGGAACTTTCATGGCTGCTCTGTTCTGAATCATCGCGCAGTTCATTGGTTCTCTTCGGTCATGGTGTCACAATGGTAATGGGGCGGAATCCGCTCCATCGGTCGTCGCTTGTCCGCGCCAGGCGCATCGAGCATGCGCTGGATAATCCGGGCCCGCTCGGTCCGCATGGCTTCTCTCATCACAAGGTCCTCCTCGTGATCAAACAGGCGGCGGCCATCGACATAGGTTTGCTCGCACTTTGCATAGATGCTCAACGGATGGTCACTCCAGACCACGAGGTCGGCGTCCTTTCCAACCTCAAGAGAACCCATTCGGTCGTCGAGGTGAAGCAGAATCGCCGGGTTTAGCGTAACAAACTTGAGCGCCTCCTCCTCGGGCACACCGCCGTATTTCACGGCCTTGGCCGCTTCCTGATTCAGGCGTCGGGCCATCTCCCGATCGTCCGAATTGAACGCGGTCACAACCCCATTTTCCCAGAGCAGAGCACCGTTGTAGGGGATGGCGTCCTTCACCTCAAACTTGTAGGCCCACCAATCGCTAAAACTGGAACCTCCAGCACCGTGCTCGGCCATCTTGTCGGCCACCTTATAGCCCTCGAGGATGTGCGTGAAGGTGTTCAGGGTGAAGCCCATCGAGTCGGCCACGTGCATCAGCATGTTGATCTCGTCTTGCCGATAACTGTGACATGTCACAAAACGCTCAGACTCTAGAATCTGCAGCAGGGTCTCCAACTCCAAGTCGCGACGCGGAACCTTGGGGCCCTGACCCTGCCGAAGCAAGCGACGAGGCGTGGCCTTCAGTGCAGCGCGGTACGCCTCCCAATCTTGCCCATACTCGCGGGCCCTGTGGAAGTGATCGTAGTACACCTGCTCCACCCCCATTCGGGTCTGGGGAAACCGCACCGTCTGATAATCCCCCCAATTGGACTGCTTGACGTTTTCGCCGAGTGCGAATTTGATAAACGGATCTGCATCCTCAATCTGCATCTCCGATGGCGGCATCCCCCAGCGAAACTTGATGATGCCGCTCTGGCCACCAATGGGGTTGGCTGAACCATGGAGAATCTGACCGGCGGTCACGCCACCGGCGAGGTGACGATAAATGTTGACGTCCTCACTGTTGACCACAGTTCCGATGCTCACCTCAGCACTGGACGCTTGGGTGCCTTCGTTGATGCCTCGGCTGGCGGCAATGTGGGTGTGTTCATCTAGGATGCCCGGCGTCATGTGCTTGCCCTTGGCATCGACGCGAATCAATTCCGGAACGTTCTTTCTGAACACCTCTTCGGGGACCAAATTCCGGCCTACGGCTTTGATTCGGCCCTTGTGAACGATGACCTCGCCGCCTTCAATCTTGCCCTGCAAACCACAAGTCCACACCGTGGCCCCCACGAAATGCCAACTGCCCTGTTCGGGAATCTGCGTGCGGCCATAGGCTGAAAAGGGAAATGTAATGGGACTCGGGGCCATGGGACCGGCCTCCTTTTCTTCTGCATCAACGTCTTCCTCTGGGGGCTCCAGCTCCGCGATACCGCTCTCTAACTCCTTTTCTGGACCCACTTTGGGCCTCTTTTTACTGCCGTCTCCTTGGCGAAGTGCCGCCCATTCTATCCACGTTCCGTCGGGGCGTTCTCCTCTCCCTTCAATAATCCGACTGCCCTCGTAAACATTGCCCACCAAGCGATAAGCACCCGCCACATCATCCAAGATGCGCAGCACCAGGTCACGACCGTCCAAACTCACCTTGGCCTTGCCCGCCAAAGAATCAATCTCCGCTTCAGCAGTGCCGACAGGCCACCATTTTCCCCGCGTGCCCTTTTCACTTGTCTTGAGCTCAAGCACAAGGTCCCTGCCATCTAAATTGAGACTGTATCGCCCGGCTATCTGGGCCTCCGGTTCAGCATCAATGTCGTGTCGAACCCCCTGAACAACGGTGGCGCGCAACGCACTTCCTGGCTCAAAAAGCGGGCCGTCCGAAACGATGAAGCTCGCCTCGAGGCCAATCGCCAATCGGCCAACACGGTCCCCAGCGCCAATCATGTCCGACGGGACCGACGTCAATGCCGCAAGGGCAGCATCTGCAGACAGCCCGTGCTTCACGGCCTTGCGAAGGTTGGCCATGAAATCCTTGCCCTTGTCCACACCATGCATGGTCAATGCCATTGGAATTCCAGCCTCGGCCACCTTGCCCGCATTGTATGGCGCCCATTCCCAATGTTTCATCTCTTCAAGAGAGACGAGTCGAGCGAGATACGGATCGGATACATCGATTGCAGAAGGAAAATCAAGGGGGACAATCAAAGCGCCCCCGGTCTCTGCCACCTCATCCATTCGGCGATACGCATCTCCTCCTCCCAAAAAGATATACTGGACGCCAAATTCATCCCCAACCCTATCTGCCCGAAGAATGTCGCGCCAATCTCCTGCCTCAAAAAAATGAGGCAAATCGAGCGCAGCGTTGAACGATTCAAGCGACAAGTTTCGTTCCTCAGGAGCATCAAACTGACCATACCATTCGGCATCGCAATAGGTCTGGCGCAACAAGGCAATGCTCCCCATGAGAGAGCTGGGGTATGACTGAGCAGACGCGCCCTTGGAAAAGCTGTGCCATGCGGCAGCCCTTGGTTCCAAAACCGCATCGTGCACATCACCGGACAAGGCCACCAGGGCGGCAGACCCTCTTACAATGCCGTCCTGCCGATGGGCCAAAACAGCGCCAAACCCGGCACTGAGATACTGTTTAGCCGTCTTGTCAGAAGGCACGAACACTCGGGCTGCATCAAATTCCGGGTGCAGTGCACTGTTCCATCCCAAAGCCGCCTGAGAGTCCTCCCTCTCATCATGCGGCTTTCCATCCCATCGCGACCGTTCGCCACGCTTCAATCCCCAACCAGAATACAAGTCGACAAAAGCAGGGTACAGTTCGTGGCCCGAGACATCGTGACGAACCAAAGGCTCCGAGGTGACATAGCGACCTGTCCCGATGGCTTCGATTCTGCCCCGACGCACAACGAGATGACCGTCTTCGATGACATTGCCCGCCTCGGTATGGATACGGGCACCCTCATAGGCGTGAAGTTCCACATTTGCATCAGGGGTTCCGTTGACCGGAAAAGTCGAGCCAGACTGAGCCAGAACTGAACCAAGCACCAAGGTCAACGTATAGAGAAACAGCGTTCGAAGCATGAAAATTGGAGTCTCGGTTTCGGAAGAGGCAAGATATTAGGTACCCGTCGAGTCTCCCCATATTCACATTTGGAGAAAGAACGCCTCCCTGTTCGATATTCGCTGTATGAGCACACCCACCAGTGTATATGCCGAAATGACCCCCAACCCAGAGGTCATGAAGTTTGTAGCCGACCGCCCCCTCATCGAGGGAAACGCCCAAGCCGAATTCTACTCGAAGGCAGAGTGTGCCGGTCATTCTTCCCTTGCCGAAGAACTGTTCAACTTCCCCTTCGTCACAGGTGTCTTCATCAGTGGCGGATTCGTTTCCATCACAAAGGACGATTCTCTGGGCTGGGAGATGATCGCCATGCAGATGCGGGAATACATCCAACAATGGCTCTCAGAACACCCGGTTGCTGTGGAAAAGGTGCCCCCTCCCAAAACGGCACCAGCCCCTTCTCCTGATGCTGCGCCAAGCGCAGGTGAGCCTCTGGTCACCTTGGACGACTCCGACATCGTCCCCACAGAGCACGATGAGGCCATCTCCGCTCTGCTCGAAGAGTTTGTCCGGCCAGCAGTGGAGTCCGATGGCGGCGCAATTGACTTTAGGGCCTTCATCAACGGCACCGTTCACGTCCGCTTAAGGGGGGCCTGCGCTGGTTGTCCCTCCTCAACGGCAACACTCAAAGATGGCATCGAGCGGCTGCTCACGTCCAAATTGGATGTCGTCAAATCCGTAGTGGCAAGCACATGACATGGCAGAACCCACACGCATAGGATCTCAACTCAAGGCACTGCGCAAGACGCGCGGATGGACGCAAACTGACCTCGCAGACAAGGCGGGGATCAAACGCACAGCACTCGGGGCCTATGAAGAAGGTCGGGCAGAACCCCGCTTGGGTGTGCTCGTCCGACTCGCCCATACACTCGATGTATCGTTGGACACATTGGTTCTCGGCGGGACAACCACACCCTTGGAGCAAGACCTCCGAATCCTGCCCATTCCCGTGGACAGAGACTCAAATCAGGAACGCATTTCAGCGGTGAGTGTCAAAGCGGCCGCTGGATACGCAGAGGGATATGGAGACCCGGAGTGGGTCGCCTCATTGCCCACATTCGACCTGCCCCTTCCAGGCGTGCCCCGGGACCGCACCCTCCGGTTCTTCCAAATCAAAGGCGACAGCATGCTGCCCATTCCACCAGATTCTTGGATTCTGTGCTCCTACACAGAGCGAATCGAAGACGTCGGCAGTGGCCGGCCTTACATCGTGGCCACCCGCAATGAAGGCCTTCTCTTCAAGCGAATCGAAAACAGAATGGACCTTGAGGGCGACCTCTGGATGGTGTCCAACAACCCCCGATATGCCCCCTATTCATTGAGTCCCGATCACGTTCAAGAAGTCTGGAGGGCCATCGGCTGGTTCTCAACCGACTGGCCAGGCGGAGCTGCCACGGCTGACAGAAGCGGAACGACAAAAGCCGGAAAATGGTCGGCAAAAGCCTAAATTATATTTACTAGGCCGCTGTAATCGACTACAAAATCTATATAATTTTTCCGAGTTTCAAGGGCTTCATTGGCTATATTCAATGTATGACCTCTTCGCTTGTGCCGCATTTCGCGACCTGTGTACTCGTGACCCTAATTCTGGGTGCGGGGGAGGTCTCCGGACAGAAAGTATTTGGATTACCGGCATCCGCCATGCACGACCACACCGCCTGTGAAGCTCTCGGTTGTGATGGCTTGGTCGGCATTGCCGAGGACCACTTCCAATTCACTCCGCCACCAACCACATTCAGGAGTTCTTCCGCAACCATCCAAATCACCTACAACAACTTCCCTGCCACAGCAGAAGCCGCTTTCCAGTACGCCGCCAACATCTGGGCAGGACAAATCAGCAGCCCCGTCACCATCGAGGTCAATGCCACTTGGGCAAACCTCGGAGACAACATTCTCGGGTCTGCATCGCCCAGCACCATCCACCGAAATTTTATGGGCGCCGCTGCCCTAGATGTTTACTACCCACAAGCGCTCGCCAATCAACTGTCCTCCAGTGACCTAGAATCCAGCTCGGCCGACATCACCTGCAACTTCGGCAGCGAAGTAAACTGGTACTTTGGCCTAGACGGTAACGTTCCTCCTGGCGCCTACGATTTCGTGACCGTCGTGCTCCACGAACTCTGTCACGGTCTTGGCATGATTGGCAGCGCCATGGTTGCGGGCAACACCGGGTTCCTCGGACAAAGCGGCTCGCCCTTCGTCTACGACACCTTCATCAACGACAACAACTCCAGCGGCAGCATTCTCGACTTGAACAACGGAACAAGCAACCTTGCAGACGCCCTCACCGGCGGTGGACTCGTTTGGTCCGGTCCAGAAGGTCTCGCCGCCGCCGCTGTTCCTCCAGGCATCTATGCTCCGGACCCATGGGAACCCGGTGCCAGCTTCTCCCACTTGAGAGAAGACATGTATCTGTCAGGCAATGCCAACGCCCTCATGACCCCAAACCTGAACACGGGTGAGGCCATTCACAACCCTGGCCCCATCGTCATGGGCATGTTCTCCGACATGGGCTGGGGAATCGAAGGCTGTTCGGTCTCTGCTCTGCTCGCCGGCGTGCAATCGCCCTGCAATCAGGAAACCAACACCTACAGCCAACAAATCATCCTGATTTACGACGACGCACCAACCGGCCTGCTCAACATCAACGGGTCGCTTTTCACGGTAACCGGCAGTCCCCAAATCGTGAGTTTGAACAACCTCCCCGCCAATGGAGCCCCCGTAGACGTCACGGTCTATTTTACAGGGGACCCAAGCTGCTCCGCCACCCAAACCGCCTTGTTCACTGCACCTGAATCCTGTGCAAATGGAACCTGTTCCCTGGTGTCCTACACCATCGGCCCCCAGTCCAACTGCAATCCAATCGACGGAACCTACACCCAAGAGTTGACCCTCCAGTTCGACTACACAGCTGGCCTCGGAGATGTCGACATCAATGGACAATCCTTCCCCGTCATCAACGACGTCGCCAATGTGATCCTGACCGGTCTCCTGGCCGATGGCCAATCGGTTAACCTCGCCATCACCTTCACCTCTGAAGATGCATGCGGTTTCGCCGTTATCGATGCCTGGACCGCACCGCTACCCTGTCCCTGTTCCATTGCCATCGCACTCGGTGCGGTCGGCGAATGTGATCCCTCCACAGGAAATCACACCGTGGACTTCACCGTCTCCCTGAACAACCCGCCCGGAAGTGGCCTGCTCAGCGTTGGTGGCGCCTTATTCAATCCACCGGAAAGCAGCGGCACATACAGCGCTACCGTGGAGGGCTTTCCCGCAGATGGCCAAAACGCAACTGCAGGGGCCTTTTTCACAGACCTGCCTTCTTGCAGCACGGCACAAGATGCCACGTGGGTCGCCCCCGAACCCTGTTCATGCCCAGGCGACATCGACGGCGACGGGATCATCGGCGTGTCTGACACACTCGACCTGCTCGCCAATTTCGGGTGTGTCGGTGTCAACTGTACCGGAGATGTGGACGGCGACAACATCGTCGGCGTCGCAGACATCCTCCAACTGCTGTCGGTGTTCGGAAGCAACTGCTGATTCTCCGAATCAAAAAGAATACGCTCTTTTGTCATGGACAATACGGAAATGCCAATTAAATTGGCATCCCGTTTTGATTGACATGGCCCCCCAACGCACCATCCTCCACCTCGACCTCGACACCTTCTTCGTATCAGTAGAGCGGCTGATGGACAGCCGCCTGAACGGCAAACCACTGCTCATCGGTGGCACGGGGGACCGCGGTGTCGTGGCGTCCTGCAGCTACGAAGCGCGCAAGTTCGGGATACACTCTGGTATGCCGATGCGAATGGCCCGGGAGTTCTGTCCGGAAGCGCTGGTCATCCGGGGGAATTCAGCCAACTACTCCAAACATTCACACGCCGTCACCGACATCGTCCGAGAAGCCGTACCCGTGTGCGAGAAAACCTCGATTGATGAATTCTATGCCGACATGACCGGCATGGACCGCTTCTTCGGCTGCTGGCAATACGCCCGGGAACTTCGAGAACGCATTGTCAGAGAAACCGGGTTGCCGATCTCTTTTGGCCTGTCCGAAAACAAAACCGTCTCCAAAGTGGCGACAGGCGAAGCCAAGCCCAACAATGCCCTGCGCATCCAACGCGGAACCGAACGCCCCTTCTTGGCGCCCTTGGGCATCCGGAAAATTCCGATGGTCGGCGAAAAGACCTACCAGACCCTCCGGAACCTTGGGGTTCGCCAAATCGGCACCTTACAAGAGATGCCCATCGACCTGATGGAACGTGTGCTCGGAAAGTCAGGACGCATCATCTGGCGCAAAGCCCAAGGCGAAGACCCTTCACCGGTCATGCCCACCAGCGAACGCAAGTCCATCTCTACCGAGCGCACCTTCCGCAAGGACACCACGGACACCGACCAGCTTCGCGGCGTTCTCATCGCCATGGCCGAAAACCTCGCATTCCAACTGAGACGGGGCAACAAACTCACCGCCTGCGTCACCATAAAGGTTCGATACAGCGACTTCGATACACGCACCCTACAAGCCCGCGTCCCTTATACCGCCGCTG
>CAXHAW010000025.1:0-11896 GCA_964014525.1 uncultured bacterium | reverse complement strand
TCGAAGCGGTTTCTAGTCCCCTGTAATCAGGCGCCTTCGGGAAGTTCTTCCTGTTGGCAACGGTCGGCTTTGCTGGCGCCACAGATGGAGCAGGATCCATCGTCATTGTTCAGAAGTGGATTGTTGCTCGAACACGTGCCTGCGAATGCACCGTCCTTCTTGATCAGGATTTTAATTGCAATTCCCGCAAAGCCAAGTGCGAGAAGCCCAATCGTGAGGAACAAAGTATCAAAGGCCATGCCCCAAAGGTAGAGCGAACTTGGCGGGGTATGTTGCTGGGCATGTGGTTTCTCTGTCCCGACGTAAAACCCGCGCTTGTATAAAGAAATTGGATGTTCATTAGCAAAAGATAGCGTCTCGTCGAAATAATACGTATATTTGATTTCCTTTATAGCCATTGATGACAATCTTCATGGAGACATCGATTCACAGGAGCGCACTGATTGCCCTGTGCCTATTTTCCATTCAACTGGTGAATGCTCAGGAATGTGGATGTCCCGCTGTTGCGGATCGTGTCGTTGTGGATCTCACGGACAATGGGGGAGCTGGTTTGGGGACAAGGACACTCACTTGTGACTCGTTGTATGTGCTGAATGGGTTTGTTTATGTCAATTCTGGAGACGTCTTAACCATTGATCCGGGTACGGTTATACAAGCCAAACCAGGCCAAGGAGAGTCCGCCAGTTGTCTCATTGTGGCTCGCGGCGCCCAAATCATGGCTGATGGAACAGGGGCTTGTCCGATTGTCTTCACGTATGAGGGGGACCCGCTGAATGGTTCTACCCCCTACAACGCACACGGACTCTGGGGGGGCGTCATCTTAAATGGTCACGGCGAGCTCAACACCTACGATGGCGATGCCCTTGCCGAAGGCATCATGGACGCCACAGGGCAAGGACGTGACGCTTACGGAGCGACTGACACGAATGGTGATCAAGACAACGATTTCGTGGACAATGCAGAGTCGAGTGGTGTTTTTCGCCATGTTTCCATCCGGCACGCAGGCAGCGAGATGCCCAATCCCCCGGTCAACTTCCAGAACGTGATCAATGGAGATGAAACCAATGGCCTCAGTTTGAACGGTGTGGGGTCCTCCACAATCCTAGAGCACATTGAAATCGTGTCCACTTTAGATGACGGTCTCCAAATCATGGGTGGGGCCGCCAGTTTGAAGTATGTGGCGGTTGCCTTTTCTACAGAAGACAATCTGGAGTACGACTTAGGTTGGGTGGGGGACATGCAGTTCTTCTTTTCTCTCATGGACCAGGGGTCCCCTGTGAGCGCCATCGGTTGGGATTTTGAGGGCGATGACTTCGAATTTCAGGACGTGACGCTCAGCTTTTTGCCATACACCAATCCGCAGATTGCCAATTTCACGTCCTTCGGTCATTCTGAAGCAGATGCTGTTCGCTGGCACAATGGAGGAGGCGGAAGACTCTATAACGGGATCTTCCAACATTTCGGTTTCGGTATTGATTTCGAAGACAATGACCCTTGCGATGCGTACGAGCTCTTTCTGTTTGGTCAACTTGAAATCCACAACAACCGGTTTTGGAATATTGGAGACTCATTGGCGCTCGACACCATGATCCTGTATGAGGGCCCGGTTTGGAATGGGAACGACCAAATTCAAGGGCACTTTCTAGACAACAACAACACGGGCTCCAATTTGGGTCTAGATGACGCCTTTGACGCGCTGGCAGGTTTCATCACCTCCGGTGTCGATCCGTTTCCCACTGTGGAGGACAGTGTCCCGGCGATACACCAGCCTGTGGGGACGTTTTTTGATCCAGTGGACTACGTGGGTGCCTTTGAGCCTAACGGTGTCAACTGGTTGGCCGGGTCCTATCTCGATGAGCTGGGTGTCTTTTATGCAGGCGACATCCCTGGATGCACTTATGACTTTGCTTGCAACTACAATGCTGATGCCAATGTGGACGATGGCTCATGCGACATTGATGCCTGCGCGGGTTGTATCTATGAAGAGGCAGCCAATTACGATCCATCTGCCGTTCGGGACGATGGAAGCTGCACTGGATTCGCGGGAAGTTCAAGCTGCTTGACCGATGTGGACGGTGACGGCACCACGGGTGTCAATGACCTGCTCGAGGTCCTCTCGCTTTTTGGCGCGACCTGCGGCTGATTTCGACCGCTCAGCGTTCCTCCTCGCGCACCGCTATTTTCTGCTCGGAACGAAGCCGATACCGAGCAATGGGTGATGGGCTCTGAATCCATGGGTCAAGAGGCCCAAGTTGAACCACCAACCGCCGCGCCAATGTGCGTGAACCACGACGCGGTTGTAATGGGCTTCCTCCGGTTGCCATCGCGACGCGTAGCGGCCATGTACAAGGTCGATTTGCACCTTTGAAAAGCGCAACTGGAGTCCCCCGTGAAGCCCCAAGCCGGTGTCCTCTGGCCTCCAAAACATATGTGACCCCAGAATCCAGCCTGCGCGGTGCCCTCTGCCGAAGTGAAAGTCGAGTCCTGTTTCAGCAACGGTCTCTCGAGCGGAAAGGGGAGCAGATTGTCTTCTTCCGGTGGCAGCGTGGAATCGAAGTCCCAGAACTGAATTGTACAGCGTGGATTCTAGAGGAACACGCTTGTCGAATTCGCCCCGTTGGGAGGGCCTGCCTTGGAAGGGGACGGAGGCCGACAGGGCGGCCAAGTTGGTCCCCAAGTTGGGCTGGGTAAAGGAAGCGTTGCTTTGGTGGTCAAGTCCAGTGCAGGCCGATCCGTTGGTGCCACTTGGCTGCGCCATCGATTCGGCCTGGCCGGTGCAGGCCGATTTGCACAGCGACATTCAAGGGAGAGCCAATGACCACCCGCTGTCTTTGGTCTGGGGTGTCTGGCCCCCATGTCTTTTGGGTCCAGCCCAACCCGCCACCAAGGCGAAAGCGCCAGGACGAGACGAATTGAAGATCTGCGATGCCAAGCAAGGATGCTTGCATTCCGAGAAAGGTCGGTGACCCTGTAGTGCCAATGCGCGCTGTGGCTCCCCATCTAGCGCCATTGCGGCTGCATCCCCAAGTCCCTTTTGCCGTGCTTGTCCAATTCAATTGGACCAGGAGCGCATGCCCTTCAAGCATGGATCGAATGGCGGCCCGATGAGGGACGAGAAAGCCTCCACCAATTGCACATTCCCACTGGGTCTCCGATACAGACATGTTTTCCTGGGCTGCAGACCGGATTGAAGCGCCCAAGAAACAGATGAAAATGAATCCGCCAAGAAGGCGCAAAAGGAGGGAGCAGCCGTGCTGTCTCGACATGCACCAAAGGTGACCTTAATTTTGGTGCATGCCGCACAACGATGCCATCAACCGACCGGAACTACCCACACCCCTTGGTGCACACACTCGGGAAGAAAAGCTTGCTGCCTTTGGTCGGCTGCTCGACATCATGGATGACCTGAGAGAAGGCTGCCCATGGGACAAGAAACAGACCTTCGAAACGTTGCGTCACTTGACGATCGAGGAGACCTATGAACTGGGGGAGGCGATCCTCGAAGGCGACCTCGAGGAGGTGGGAAAAGAAGTGGGAGACCTCATGCTCCACATGGTGTTTTACAGTCGCCTGGGGTCCGAGGCGGGGGTGTTTGATGCTGGCGATGTCCTTCACGGCATTTGCGACAAGCTCGTGACCCGCCACCCTCACATCTACGGTGATGTGGAAGCGGCCACAGAGGAGGAGGTCAAATCCAATTGGGAAAAAATCAAATTGAAGGAGAGGGGAGAAGAGAGGCAGAGTGTGCTACAGGGAGTCCCTGTAGGTCTACCTTCCTTGGTCAAGGCCCAACGGATTCAAGAAAAGGTGCGCGGCGTGGGCTTTGATTGGGATCACGCAGATCAGGTGTGGGACAAGGTGCAAGAAGAATTGGGGGAACTCAAGGTCGAGGTTGATCAAAAAAGCGACCGCATCGCCGATGAATTTGGAGATGTCCTCTTCTCCCTGATCAATTACGCAAGGTTTCTCGATGTGAATCCCGATGAGGCGCTGGAGCGAACCAATCGCAGGTTCAAGGCCCGGTTCCAAGAAATGGAAAGGCGAATTGCAGATGCTGGGCTCGATCTTGGGGACATGCCGCTGGAGGAAATGGACAAGCACTGGGATGCGGCTAAGGTTGCCTTGGGCCAATGAGAGGGTTGACTTTCATTGGTTTAAGTCCGGTCTGGTGTGCAGCAGTAGCAGCCGTGGTTGGATGGAGTGGTTGCGCTCGAGACGGGGCAGGATGCGCGACCCCGCTGGGGGCGGTTACATCTGATGAGATCGCCTTGGAATTGTCGCCAGACTTGCTTGTGATTCGCGATCGAATTGAAGTGCACTGGTGGCCGGGAGACCCTGTGCCTCGGATTGCCCGGCATGCTTGGGAAGGCACGCTGGAGGGACTCTCCATCGTCGAGGATGGAGGCGTTATTTATATCGAGGATTTCAACCGTTGCGCCTGGGCCAGGCGGATGGACGCCATTCCTCGGGTGGACTTAATGGGCTTGGCTCCACCACACGTTCTTCTGGAATCTCAAGCTGATTTCATCATGGAAGGCCCATGGGTGGGGGGCAATCTCAGTATCGAGGGCGACGAGATGGCGGGCAACCTGCACCTCCAATTTCTAGGAGACAGCCTTCGCCTCCGACTGCCCAATGGAATAGGACATGCCACAGTAGAAGGAGAGGCGGTTCGGTTCTCTACGTTTCGCGGCGGTTTTGGGGATCTGGAAGCCACAGCACTGGACGCGCAACAGGTGTTGGCCCACCACGGGGGAGTGGGCGAGATGAAGCTTCGTCCAGAGGGCTATCTCTTTTTGGAACTTGCCGGGGCGGGAGACGTGCACCTCATGGGCCCGGGAGCAGAACGAGACATACACATCTTACCCGGCGCTGCGGGAGAGGTCATTGAGTTGCCTTGACGGTCAATCTCTAAGTTGCATTTCGACGGCTTCGACGAATGAAGCCACCCATGCCGAATACTGGGTTTGGCTTGGATGGAGACCATCCGGTGCGACCCAACTGTCTGCGGCTGGCCATTGTTGGCTCAAGCCGGTGATGTTGTAAAAGGGAATGCCGGCGCTGGCGGTTCGTTCTGCGCAGGCCGCGTTGAATAGTGCGAGGTCCTGGGAGATGGCCATTTGGCTGGGCTGACCAAATGGCGTGTAACCGTAATCGGGTATGCTGACGACGAACACCCTGTGGGCATTTCCTCCCGCTAGACCGACGGCGCGATTCAAAAGCTGATCGAATTCCACTGCATAGCCATCAAGGGACAGGTTTTGGTATTGATTGTTGACTCCGATGAGCAGCGAGACCAGGTCATAAGTGGACGTGTCGACTTGTTGCATGTCCATGGCTTGGATCAGGTTCAACGTGGTCCAGCCCGTGGTGGCCAAAATATTGGCAGGTTCGAAGTGGGTGTCTGTCAACCTGATGGAGAGGGAATCCACAAGCTGGTTTGGCCAGTCTCCTTCATCTGCTACACTTTCTCCAATTGTATAGCTGTCGCCCAACGCCAAGTAGCGGACCGTATCGGGTGCAGTGCCGGGTGCGTCTGCATGGGAGCCTCCTGTCGCATCGGATGGCAGCACTGAGGCAGGCAAGGGGCCTGATTCGGATCGAGTCACACAAGAAATCAGGAACAGCGAAACGGCGAGGAAAAGGAAGAGGCGGTTCACGGGGACAATCAACGACAGGTTCTTCAACTTGGCAGCAGAAGGAGCAAGAGGGCGGAAGTGGCAAGAATCCAACCGATGATGTTGCGTCCACTGGGGCGTTCACGGAAAAACACAATGCCCGCAGCTGCCGTGGCCAAGACAATCCCCAAGTTGTTCGAGGGCACGATGGCTGACCGGGGAAAGGGCATGCTATGGTAGGCGGAAAGCAGAAAAAAGAGGGAGCCGACATTGATGATACCCAAGGTGACCCCGCCCAAGACTGTGGCTCGGTTGAGTATGGGTTTGGCACTGGGGACAAACGTCCAGCGCAACAATCCAATGAACGCAGCCACGGCAAATGGAACGGATGCGAAGGTCAACCGGTCTGCATCGCTCGACATGTGTGCATCCGACGAAAACCAACCGAACCCCAAGTCAATCAGGCCTGACCCAAAGAACACAATGGCCGGAAGCTTCCAAGAGGTTGTTGGGCCAGCAGCCGATTCGGCGCCCGCTGCACCATTTGCACTGCGCCCAGCACTGCTGGCCAGACTGACGGCAGGAAACGCCAAAAGAACCGCTGTTGCCTTCTGCCATGTAAAGGGGTCTTCAGGGTCCAAAAGCATGAAGATGGACATCGGTAAAACCATGGACATCTTGGTGGCGATGGCCACAACGCCGAGGCCCAACTGCTGGGTGCACTCGCCGATTTTGTTGAACATGTACAAAAAGGACAACCCCATGAGTGCCCCGGCCATTGTACTCGGCTCAGCGACCCTGTCCAAGGCGTGTGTGGGGCCGGCTAGGACAACGGACAAGCCACAGGCCACGATGTAATTGATGACGACGGCTTCTTCGAGCCTCACCTGATACTTTGCAAACAGTCGGAAACAGCTGAACAGAAGGGTCGAGACGACGATGCTGAGAACGAGTGCAATCATGGCAGTGAAATCGATAGGGTCGGCGCGCATGCCATGCCAACCCACTCAGCGCTTTTTTTGTGAACCCGGTATTCCACATTGTCCGAGCCAAAAGGGTGCTGGCCCCGAAGCAAAGCAGAGCGTTCCGTTGGCCATGTGGGCGCGGTCAGACCTCCACCCACGGCTTGATTCGACCTGCATATTCGAATTTCGTCCCAAAGGTCTGCTTCCAGAAAGCGGCGAAGTGTATCGGCACCTCCTTCCACCAAAACAGATCGGACATCGAGTTGCTGGAGTGCCTTCATCAAATCAGGAAAAACATCCCCCTCGTCGAGGGAGAGACGAGAGACATGAGGAGGGAGGTCAGCGGGGCCGCCTGCGACCAAGGTGCTGGATCCAGTCGCATACACCTTCGATTGAGATGTCGTTCTGCCATTGAGGTCCATCACGATTCTCAAGGGGTCTGGACCATCGAACTCCCTGACGTTCAACTCGGGGTCATCCATGATCACGGTGCCCGCCCCCACCAAGATGGCCCCCTCCTCAGCACGCCATCGATGCGTGAGCCGCTGCAAAACTGGTGAGGTGATGGAAAGGCTTCCCGTTTCGCCAGTGCGTCGGGGAGGGTCCATGAATCCATCGGCACTCTCGGCGCATTTCAGCACAATCCAAGGGCGATTCCGTTCCATCGCACTCAAGAATCTTCGGTTGAGCCATCGACCTTCGGGGAAGGCTTCCAAGAGGGTTACCTCAATGCCTGCCTGGCGCATTCTGGCAATCCCCCTGCCTGAAATGATGGGGTTGGGGTCGGTCATTCCCACCACACAGCGAGAGATGCCTGCCGAGATTAGGGCGTCGGAACACGGGGGAGTTTTACCGTGGTGACTGCATGGCTCTAAAGTCACATATGCGGTGGACCCAACTGGATTGTGGTCTGGGAGAATCGCGCGCAGCGCAGCGGCCTCAGCGTGTGCTTCTCCTGCCCGGGAATGCCAACCGTGGGCGATTTCACAATCCCCTTGGACAAGGATGCAACCCACACGTGGATTTGGGGTGGTGCCTATCTCGCCGCGTTGCGCAAGGGCGAGGGCCCGGGCCATCCATTGTTGATCTTGGAGGGTGCCCCCCTGCATGTTTCAGGATTGAAGTTGGGTCTGTGCGGCAGTGAGCGTATTGCGCAGAAGACTCACAATGGTCATGGGGCCAACACCACCGGGTACGGGGGTGATCCAGCTGCATTTTGGTGCCACACTTTCGTAGTCTACATCTCCTTTGAGTCGGTAACCACGTTTGGCGCTCTCGTCCTCGACCCGCGTGATGCCGACGTCGATCACGACGGCTCCTTCTTTGACCATGTTGGCACCAATCATGCCTGGACGTCCCACAGCGGCGACGAGGATGTCCGCTTCACGACAATGCGCTTCTAGGTTTTTTGTGCGACTGTGGCACAAGGTGACAGTGCAGTTGCCTGGCGTTCCCGAGCGGCTTAAGAGCAGAGACATTGGAGTGCCAACGATACTCGATCGTCCAATGACCACCGCGTGCTTGCCCTCGGTTTCGATGCCCGATCGCTCAATCAAGGTCATGATACCTGCTGGGGTTGCTGGGATGAATCCAGTCATGCCGAGGGCGAGATTGCCCATGTGAAGAGGGTGAAATCCATCCACGTCCTTGGCAGGATCAACGGCCTCAATAACCGCTTCAGCATTCAAGTGAGGGGGAAGGGGGAGTTGGACGATAAAGCCATCAATGGAGGGGTCACCATTTAGACCGTGTACGATGTCAATCAGCTCTTCTTGGGTGATGTCAGCGGGGCGCTGAATCAGCGTGCTTTCAAATCCCACGCGGGCGCAGCTGCGCACTTTGTGATCGACATACGTTCGGCTGGCTCCGTCGTCACCGACGAGCACTGCCGCCAGGTGGGGTGCGCGATGTCCTTGTGATGTCCATGCTTGGACCTCATCGGCGATTTCTCCCTTGATGAGTTCGGACAATCCTTTTCCGTCCAAGATCCTCGGTGCTTGCATCATCGTATTGCTCATCGGGGCCTCCGCATTCCGCCGGGCATGTTATTTCCACCCATCATTCCACCTAGACCGCGGCGTTTTCCGCCTCCGGCATTCATCATCTTCATCATCTTTTTCATCTCACCGAACTGCTTCAGGAGTTGATTCACCTCTTGAACTGACGTCCCACTGCCCACGGCAATTCTGGTTTTCCGACTTCCGTTGAGTTTGTCCGGATGCTGTCGCTCTTCAGGTGTCATCGAGCGGATGATGGCTTCGATGTGCTTGAAGGCATCGTCCTCAATGTCCACTCCCCGCAAGGCTTTGCCCATTCCGGGCACCATGGCGAGCAGATCCTTGACGTTGCCCATCTTTTTGATTTGCTGGACCTGATCGAGAAAGTCTTCAAAATCGAAGTTGTTCTTCCGGATCTTCTTTTCAAGTTTCTTGGCCTTCGCCTCGTCGAATTGCTCCTGTGCTTTCTCGACCAAAGTGACCACATCACCCATACCCAGTATGCGCTGAGCCATTCGGTCGGGGTGGAAGGGTTCGAGCGCATCCGGTTTCTCTCCTGTGCCGATGAACTTGATGGGCTTGCCCGTTTGCTCACGGATAGAAAGGGCAGCTCCACCTCGGGTGTCGCCATCTAGCTTGGTGAGAATCACACCGTCAAAAGCGATGCGGTCATGGAAGGCTTGGGCGGTTCGGACCGCATCTTGCCCGGTCATGGCGTCCACGACGAAAAGGGTTTCGCTCGGCTGGACTGAATCCTTGATGCGGGCGATTTCGTCCATCATGGCTTCGTCCACAGCCAGACGGCCGGCGGTGTCAATGATGACCGTGTCGTTTCCGTGAATCCGGGCATGACGCAATGCTGCTTCGGCAATGGCCACAGGGTCTTTGGTGTCTCGTTGTGTGAAGACATCTGCACCCACTCGTTGTCCCATCACCTCGAGTTGGTCGATGGCTGCGGGTCGATAGACATCGCAGGCCACGAGCAAGGGGCGCTTTCCATGCTTGGACTTCAGGTGCAGAGCGAGCTTGGCCGTGTGGGTGGTCTTGCCCGATCCCTGAAGGCCGCTCATGAGAATCACCCCAGGCTTGCCTTTTAGATTGAGCCCGGCGTTTTGTCCGCCCATAAAGTCGGCCAGCTCTTCCTTCGTGATTTTCACGAGAAGCTGTCCGGGCTTTACGGAGGTCAGAACGTCTTGCCCCAAGGCCTGTTCCTTGACCCGGTTGGCGAATTGCTTCGCCACGCCATAGTTCACATCTGCCTCGACCAAGGCGCGGCGGATTTCCTTGGTGGTTTCGGCAATGTTGGCCTCGCTGATGGTGGCCTCGCCCTTGATTCGCTGAAAGGCTTTTTCGAAGCGGTCGCTGAGGTTCTCAAACATGTAGATGACAAAGGTAGACCGGGGACAGGGGAGGTTCAGAAGTCGGATGTAAATCGCCTGAATCTCGATGAATAGATAAAAAACTTAGATGAAATACAATAAGTATTGGACAAATGAGCTATCTTAGATCTGCTTAACTGCATGAACATGCGCTTTCAACTGTACTCCCTCGCTTGTTTGCTGGTGACCTTCTTTGGCACAGCGACCGCCCAGAATGCCTGTTTCCAGACGACTGGAGACACTTCAGGATTCTCGATCTCGGTGGAAACCGTGGCCACGGATGTGGTCGATGGAATGACCACATATCGAGTCTACCTGAACACCCCATCAACAGACGACTTCGTGTCTGCTGTGATTGGCGATGCAAATGACCCTTTGTTTCTGAACACAACAACATCCTTCTACCAGGATGCTTTGGGTGGAACGTCCCCTGCTGCTATCAATCCAGTATTTTTTGATATGCCCTCTCTCTCTTCTGTTCAGTATGATAGCTGGGTGACCATTGGTATCGATCAGCAACCTAATCTGGTCGCGGGCGAAACGGATGTTTCAATCCTTGTTGACCCCAATATCCCTTCTTGGGAGATTGAATTCTCTGGAGGAGGCAATTTGGATATCAGCTCACCGATTGGTGGCGGTTGGTACATTTTGCCAAGCAGTGCCAATGGAGTTTCTGGAGATGAAAAAAAGGTGCTGATTGCTCAGGCCACCACCGATGGAGATTTGAGTGGTCAATTCTATATCCAAGTCTTCCCCAACGGAGATCAGTCACAGCTTATTGAGCATCTTTTTGGGTTCGATGCAATCTTATGTGCTGTACCGGGTTGTACGGACATCACGGCGTGTAATTACGATGACCAAGCCACAGAAAATGATGGCTCTTGTCTAACCTTGGATGCATGTGGAATATGCGGAGGCATCGGTATTCCTGACGGGAACTGCGATTGCAACGGCAACGCCGTTGATGCCTGTGGCGTTTGTGGGGGTGACGGCAGTTCCTGCGCTGGAGCTGGAGTTGCCATCAACGCGTGCAATGACTTTACCAGTGGTTCTGCAGATGCATGGCCATTCATTTTGACAGCCGCAACGGCCGATGACCCATCGAGTTCAGCGGCCCAATCCATGGTGATTAATGTGACGTCATTGCCGGCAGGAGCTCAATACAGGGTGTTCAAGACCACTGCCAATGGTGGTTCATTCTTCGGAAACCCTCAAACCCTTGTCTTGGGTGAAAATTCTGTGACTGTGCCGTCAGTTGGATTTAGCCGCGCTGTGAAGTTCCAATTCTCCGATGGCAATGTTGAATTTGACTTCTTGTCCCTCAACGGCGAAGAGCAAGACGCATGCTACGCTGTCGATCCGGGCACGCCTATTTCTGATTGCAACTTGTTTGGAGACGGACCAAATGCCAACTGGCCTCATGCTTTGACGGCCACGACACCTGATGATCCAAACAGCAATGCGGCCCAGACTTTGGTTCTAAATGTGGCGTCGCTTCCTGAGGGAGGCGCCAATTACAGGGTGGTCAAAACGGTGGCCAGCGGCAATTGGTTCAATGGCAATGCTCAGGCTTTGTCGTTGGGTGAAAATTCGATTGCTGTGGCTGGTGTTGGTTTCGCACGCTCAGTCAAGTTCCAATTCTCCAGCGGAGACATTGGTCTGAGTGCAATCGCGTTGAACGGGACTGACTTAATCTGCGGCGCGGGCTGCACCGACAATTCAGCTTGCAACTATGATGCTTCTGCAACGGCAGATGACGGCTCTTGTTCGTTCCCTGCTTCTGACACCGTTGATTGTGATGGCAATTGCTTGGTTGTCGTTGATTGTGCTGGGACTTGCGGTGGTTCTGCAGTCGTGGACGAGTGCGGTGTATGCGGTGGCTCAGGAATCGCTGAGGGCGAATGTGATTGTTTCGGAAACGTCCTTGACGAGTGCGG
>CAXHAW010000024.1:0-12091 GCA_964014525.1 uncultured bacterium | reverse complement strand
ATTCCGTGAAGTCTCGTGGGCTCGGAGATGTGTATAAGAGACAGGCCTCTGATCCTTGCAACAATACGGTCACAACATCAGCAGTATTTACTATTGAAGACACTACCGATCCTGTAGCGAGCACGCAGAATTTCACGCTCCAATTGGATGCCAATGGCAATGGCACTCTGACCTCCGATGACATTGATCAAAATTCATCTGACGGCTGCAGTGACTTGACCTTTGCCTTATCTCAGACTGGATTCGATTGTTCTCACCTTGGAGCAAACACAGTGACAATGACAGTAGAGGATGACTGCGGAAGGACCCATTCTGACGATGCCATTGTCACAGTTGAGGACAAGGTTGCTCCCACCATTACCGTGGAAGCTGTCGACGAGACATACGAGTGCAACGGAACGGACTACACACCAGAGTTTACAGCATGGTTGTGGAACTTTGGAAATGCAGCAGCAACAGACGCTTGCGGTCCATTGACTTGGTCGCACAACAGCACTGGACTTGTGCCAGATTGCGGCAATTCAGAGTCGGAGACTGTGACGTTCACAGTAACCGATGGAAGTGGAAACTTTAGCACCACTACAGCCACCTTTAGTGTGACGGATACGGCGCCACCGACAATTGCTAGTGAAGCCACTGACATCCTGTTGGAATGCGACGGGGACGGTAATACTATTGAGCTGAATGCTTGGCTGGTTGCCAATGGTGGAGCAGGGCAAGCCACAGACCTCTGCGGAGATGTGACTTGGTCCAACAACTTCCACGACTTCGCGCTCACCTGTGCAGGAACGGGAGCCATTGAAGTCATCTTCACGGCCACTGACGAATGCGGAAATGCAGCGACAACGATGGCCAGCTTTACCATCGAAGACACTACAGCTCCAGAGCTTACTGCGGATGCGGAAGACTCTACAGTGGAGTGTGATGGATCTGGCAATACAACTGCGCGCGCTGCGTGGCTCGCCAACTATGCGGGTGCCACAGCAGATGAATTGTGCGGTGAGATCACTTGGAGCTATGAGTTGGAATCCGAAAATGAAACACCTTGCTTGAGCGCGTATGAGTACGTATTCACTGCAAGCGATGATTGTGGGAACACGGTATCGGACACGGCTACATTCTCCATCGAGGACACAACTGTGCCTGTTGCCTTGGCTCAAGACTTCTCTATTGATTTGGATGCAAACGGAAATGCAACCATTACGGTATCGGACATCGACAATGGTTCGTATGATGTTTGTGGTGATGTCACCATGACTCTGAGCAAGACTGATTTTGATTGCTTCGACATCGGAGACAATGTTGTCACTCTGACTGTGGAAGATGAATGTGGAGAAACAGCTTCAGCCATTGCCCATGTCAATGTCACGGCATCTGATGTTGATGACCCACTCCTTTCGAATGTTCAGGACGATATCACGCAGAACAATGATGAAGGACTATGTGGAGCCAACGTTACTTGGGCTCTTCCAGATATTTCTGACAATTGTCACGGGTCTGAGTTGAGTATCACCTTGGACGATGGTAGCGAGTTGTCACCGACCACGACGACGGCCGATTTCCCTGTTGGAACGACCACGGTTACATTCACTGCAACTGACATTGCTGGTAACACCGCCTCTGAATCCTTCAGTGTGACCATCCTGGATGCTGAGAGTCCGGAAATGACTGCAGCCGCCAATGACACTGTAGAGTGCGATGGCGAAGGAAACAGCACTGCACTTCAAGTATGGCTTGCCAGCCATGGTGGCGCAACGGCCACCGACAACTGTACTGATGGAGCTGACTTGACTTGGACCAACAACTTCAATGATTTGAGTGACCTCTGCGGCGCCACAGGTGCTGCGACCGTGACCTTTACCGTCGAAGATGAATACGGCAATACTAGTTCGACCACTGCGACGTTCACGATTCAGGATGAGACCAATCCAACTATGGATATGGCCGCTTCGAATCAGACTGTTGAGTGCGATGGCGCTGGCAACACTGCAGCCTTGACTGCATGGTTGAACTCCAACGGAGGAGCAGCCGCCAGTGACGTTTGTAGCAATGTGACCTGGACCAACAACTTCACCGCCTTGAGCGACGATTGCGGCGCCACCGGCAGCGCCACGGTGACGTTTACCGCGACTGACGATTGCGACAACGCGACCTCTACGACTGCGACGTTCACGATTGAGGACACGACCAGCCCAACGATGGATACGGCGGCTTCGAACGAAACTGTTGAGTGCGATGGCGCTGGCAACACTGCAGCCTTGACTGCATGGTTGGATTCCAACGGGGGAGCAGCAGCGAGTGACGTCTGTAGCAATGTGACTTGGAGCAACGACTTCACGGCGTTGAGCGACGATTGTGGTGCCACAGGCAGCGCGACGGTGACGTTCACCGCGACAGACGACTGCAACAACGCGACCTCGACTACAGCGACGTTTACCATTATGGATACGACCAACCCATCGATGGACACTGCGTCTGCGGATGAGACGGTTGAATGCGATGGATCTGGCAACACTGCAGCCTTGAATGCATGGTTGGCCTCCAACGGAGGAGCAGCCGCCAGCGACATCTGTGGTGGCGTGACGTGGAGCAACAACTTCACGGCGTTGAGCGACGATTGCGGTGTCACAGGCAGCGCGACAGTGACGTTCACTGCTACTGATGCTTGCAACAACGCGACCTCGACGACTTCGACGTTCACGATTGTGGACACGACCAACCCAACGATGGACACCGAAGCTTCTGACCTCACTGTTGAGTGCGATGGTTCTGGAAACCAGGTAGACCTTGAAGGCTGGTTGATTTCCAAGGGTGGCGCTTCTGCATCTGATGATTGCAGCGGCGTGACTTGGACCAACGACTATAGTAGTTTGAGTGACCTCTGCGGTGCCACAGGTGCTGCAACGGTGACATTCACTGCGACTGACGACTGCGGTAACAGTGTTACCACATCCGCCACCTTCACCATTGAGGACACGACACCGCCGGCGTTTGAGCCATTCGGTGGTTCTCAGACTGTTGAATGTGATGGAAATGGCAATGTTGAAGAAATCGATGCGTGGTTGGCTCTTGTGAACAGCTCAACGGCGAGCGACGCATGTGGTCCAATTACACTGGAGAAGACCACCACCTTGCTCACCGACGATTGCGCAGCCACAGGCAAAGCCAGTGTCAGCTTCTTGGTCACTGACGATTGTGGAAATACGACAGACACCACCCTCACCTTTACCATTGAGGACACGCAAGGGCCTGTCTTCCTGACTACGGCTGAAGATTTGACCGTGGAATGCGACGGTGCAGGTAACACAGCGGCACTTCAGAATTGGCTCGACACCTATGCTGGTGCCACTGCCGAGGACGTCTGTGGAGACTTCACCTGGAGCCATGATTTCGAAGGTTTGTCCGACGATTGTGGTGCCACGGGAAGCCGCACGGTCACCTTCACTGCGACGGATGAGTGTGGAAATGAGTCACACACATCTGCCACGTTCACCATTGAGGACACTGTTGCTCCGACAATTGCCAGCGAGGCCATCGACATGACGGTCGAGTGCGACGGTGGTGGAAATACAGCTGCTCTGAATACATGGCTCGCCTCAAACGGTGGTGCTGGTGAAGCCAGCGATGTTTGCAGCGGTGTCACCTGGAGTAACGACTTCACAGAGCTCAGTGACCTCTGCGGTGCAACGGGAGCTGCTACGGTCATCTTCACTGCATCTGATGACTGCGGAAACGCGACGACCACGACAGCCACCTTTACCATTGAGGACACGACAGATCCAAACATCGCCAGCCCAGCCCTGGACATGACTGTTGAATGTGACGGCAATGGCAATGTCGCTGAATTGAACGCTTGGCTTGATTCCAATGGAGGCGCTGGTGCCGCTACGGATGCTTGTAGCGATCCAATTGCAGCTTCATTGGCTTTGAGCGCCAGCGATTTGATGGCGCCTTTGACAAATCCCAACTGGCAGCGTGTGGCGACATTGACTTTGCAGTCGAATCCAAACAGCAATCTGGAGCAGACCTTGGACATCAACATCACGTCTATGCCCGAAGGGGCTAGATACCGGGTGTTGAAGACAACGGCGAACGGAAGCTGGTATGTGGCTCCCCCTCAGGACCTTAACCTAGGAATGAATTCCATCACCGTTTCAGGTGTCTCATTCCAGCGTACGGTCAAGGTGCAATTCTCCGATGAAGAAGCGGAGTTCAATTCCCTTGTCATCAATGGGGCACAGCTCTTGACGGCATCCCAGCTGACGGGATCAAGCGATCTATTCTCGCAAGGACCAAACGCATGGCCACATGTGTTCACTGCAGCCACGTTGGCAGATCCTGACGGCGGTGATCAGCAGGTTGTTGAAATCAATGTTCTGTCCTTGCCTGATGGCGGTGCGAACTACCGCATTGTCAAGACCACGGCCAATGGAAATTGGTACAATGGTCCTGCACAGGCGCTCTCTCTTGGAGTCAACGCGATTTACTCAAACGCGGTGTCCTTCCAACGCGCAGTGAAGTTCCAATTCGACAGCGGTGACATTGAGTTTGACTCCTTCGTATTGAATGGGCAAGAGCAAGTCACAGGAGGCGTCACCTGGAGCCACGACTTCGTTGCATTGAGCGACGACTGTGGTGCAACGGGATCCGCTACGGTGACCTTCACGGCTACGGATGCTTGCGGAAACACAAGTGCTACGACTTCGACGTTCACCATTGAAGACACGTTGGCGCCGACCATGGACGTTGAGTCCTCTGACATGACCGTTGAGTGTGACGGTGCTGGAAACCCAACCGAGCTTAACAGCTGGTTGGATTCAAACGGTGGCGCTTCTGCTTCTGACGAGTGCAGCGGTGTGACGTGGAGCAATGACTTCACAGCATTGAGCGATCTCTGCGGCGCTACAGGTGCTGCGACGGTGACCTTTAACGCCACCGACGACTGCGGACACAGTACTTCAACGACGGCAACATTCACAATTGAAGACACCACAGCTCCTGTTCTGACCGGAGACGAGGTGGTCATCATTGATTGCTCCGCATGGCCATGGGATCCGCTGTATCAGCCCACCATCGACGAGCTCCTTTCAGTGGTCGACACAGCCGGCAACCCGATGATCACGCTTGACGAAGCTTGTGGTTATCCAAACTTCCCGATTGACTTCAGTGTGATGTCGGGCGGTTGCAGCTATGATCACCAGCTCATCTACTATCCTGTAGACGATTGTGGAAATGCAGGCGATAGCCTCTACCAAGTCATCCAGGTCGACGACTTTACAGCGCCGGCGTTCTTGAGCGTACCAGCTGACACCATGATTGCTTGCACGGAAGACGTGATGGCCTACTTGGAAATGGCCACTGCTGAGGACGCTTGCGACCCCAGCGTGGACATGACCTTCGAGGATGAGATTGTGCTGTCCTCCGGACCAGCTGATGTTACTTTCACATACACCACTGATCAGTATGCGTCCTCAGAAGGGGCAATCATCATCACAGACAGTGAAGGTGCGGAAGTGGTGAACTACCCCGCTGGATCTCTGCCCGGATTGGCCATTGTTGAGGATGTATTGACCCTTGACCCAGGTGACTACACGATTACGTTGACGGATAGCTGGGGTGATGGTTGGAACTGGGCGTCAGTGTCAGGTGAGAACGCGTTGGTCATTTCAGGAGGAGCATCGGGGTCACTCGACTTCACTGATGGCGATGAGGTGAGCATGGAATTCTCTGTGCAAGGTGGCTGTCCTGAGGTATACGAGATTCACCGTACGTTCTATGCGGAGGATTGTGGGTATAACATTGCCAGCGTCACTCAAATCATTTCGGTTGCTGATACGGCTGCTCCAGGTCTTGTCTTGACTGCTCCTGCAGATCAGGCCATCAATGGATGCCTCTCTTCAGCTGACCTCAGCGAGGAGGTCATGGGAAGTGTTACATGGACCACCACGGATGACTGTGGAGATGTCAGTGTGAGCTACACCACATCAGATGCTTATGCATACTCATGCACTGCTAACGACCCCTCAAACGAGCCGAATCCGGTTGCTGTCACCTTTACTTTCACAGCGGATAGCTACGCATATGAAGGCGCTGCTTTCCTCACTGATGGCAATGGTGATGCCGAGGCTTCGTTCTCGGGCTTCCCCAACAACACACCCATTTCATACGACCTCAATTTGGAGCCAGGTACATACACCATCACGTTGACAGACAGTTGGGGTGATGGATGGAGCTGGGGCCAGACTGGCGAGCAGGCCTTGGTCATTTCCGGTGGGGTCTCTGGCTCACTTGCCTTCACCGACGGAGATAATACTTCCCTCGAGTTCACCGTCGAATCTGCCGGAGGCGGTCTAGTGGAGGAAGGCAGTCACATCGTGACAAGAACGTATACGGTGACTGCAATCGACTGTGCTGGAAACAGCACTGAGATGAGCGTGGATCAAATCATCACCATCACGGATGACAGCCAACCGGCCTTGACGCTGACTGCACCTGCAGACATGACGTTGTACTTGGACGAGAACTGCAGTGCTGATGCTGTAGACCAGGCAGTTTCCGGTGATGACAGTGGCTTCCTTGTCGAGGTCAGTGACAACTGTGACACAGATGTGGCCTACACGGTTTCACATTCTGATGAGCAGAGTTACCTCGTCGGTTCAGTGGGCAGCTACGATCTCCTCCGCACCTACACGGTTGTGGCAACGGATGATTGTGGAAACAGCACCACTGCGACCACGACGCACACCATCTCTTATGTGGACAGCACAGAGCCAGCTTTGACGTTGGACATTCCTTCCGATGCCACGGCTGAAGTCGATGCGGATGGAAATGCAGACTTGAGTGCGGAGACCCTTGGGTCGGCCACCATGAACTGGGACGACAACTGCTCTGGATCTGGTTCAAGCTCGACGCCACACGACGGAAGCGGAACGGTTGCCTGCGGCGCCATGCAACTGACGGGTGTCTTTGACCTGTCTATTGGCGGCTCCAACGGAAAGGCTGTTCATGTGATCGCCACTGAAGACATCGAGGACTTGAGCGTCTTCGGTATTGGTGTTGCCAACAACGGTGGTGGAACTGATGGTCAGGAGTACACGTTCCCCGCCATGGCAGTGAGCGCTGGCGACGAAATCTTGGTCGCCCGCAACGCTGACGTGTTCGGCGCTTGGATGGGAGACTGTATGGATCGCTTCGACCATGTCTTGTCCGCACCCTCGTCCATCAGCCAAAATGGTGACGATGCCATCGAGCTCTTCCAAGACGGTGAGGTGATTGCGACCTACGGTGACATCGACGTTGATGGTTCAGGAGAGTCTTGGGATTACCTCGACACATGGGCCTACTATGACGGTTCTGATTGGATTCAAGGTGCGGTGAACTGCACCGACAACACCGCGACGATGGCCGATTCTGATTGTCCTTACCCAGGGTGCACCGCACCTGCGTGGTCCGGTTGCGAGCAGCCCACAGTCTCGACCAGCTTGACGTTCTCTGACGAGACCATCAGCTACACGGCTGCCTGTTGCTACACGTTCGAGCGCACTTGGACAGCCACGGCGACAGACAACAACGGCAACACTGCCACCGCTTCAGACGTTCAAACCATCACTGTGGAAGACAACCTGTCCCCATCCATTGATGCTGATGCGAATGCGACTGCATCCTGCGACCTGTTTGGAATGGAATTGACGTCAAGCGGTTCAGGTGGAAGCGGAGCAGCCATGGGAGATCTGCAATTGACGGGTGTCTTTGACCTGTCCATTGGAGGTTCCAATGGAAAAGCAGTCCACGTTATTGCTACTGCGGACATCGCGGACTTGAGCGTCTTCGGTATTGGTGTTGCCAATAACGGTGGTGGAACTGATGGTCAGGAGTACACGTTCCCCGCCATGGCAGTGAGCGCTGGCGACGAAATCTTGGTCGCCCGCAACGCTGACGTGTTCGGCGCTTGGATGGGAGACTGTATGGATCGCTTCGACCATGTCTTGTCCGCACCCTCGTCCATCAGCCAAAATGGTGACGATGCCATCGAGCTCTTCCAAGACGGTGAGGTGATTGCGACCTACGGTGACATCGACGTTGATGGTTCAGGAGAGTCTTGGGATTACCTCGACACATGGGCCTACTATGACGGTTCTGATTGGATTCAAGGTGCGGTGAACTGCACCGACAACACCGCGACGATGGCCGATTCTGATTGTCCTTACCCAGGTTGTACGGCTCCAAACTGGACGCCGAGCGAAGACGTGTTGAGTTCGCTGGATCTCCTGGTTCAGGAAGGGTATGTCAGCTTTGATGACAACTGCGAGCTGGCTTCAGTGGAAGCGTCCATCACATTGGATGGTGCGCCATGCGAGGGAGCCTATGACATTGTCTACACGGCGACCGACAGCTGTGGCAATACCACGACTGCTTCTCAGCGCATTGTTTTGGAGGATACGGTCGACCCGATTCTCTCCGTGGATCAGCCTGCCGACGTCACGATGTCTGCCGGTGCGGATTGCGACCCAGATTACATCGATGGTGTTCCATATCCAGCGGCAAGTGCCTTGGACAACTGTGATGCAGACGTGGCCATCACCTCGACTCACTTTGATGGAACAAAACAGTACAGCTGCTTGCCCGGAACGGGTGCCTTCACGGTGCTGCGGACATACACCTTCACGGCAGAGGACAACTGCGGCAACACCCATGTTGTCCAGGTGAGCCACAACGTGACAGTAGTGGATGACATCCATCCGACTTACACGGTGGAGGCTCCGGCTGACAAGACGGTCAACCTCGACGCGTTCTGCTCCGCCAACACGAGCACGACCATCGCAGGCATGCCGATCGTGACGGATGTTGCAGACAACTGTGACAGTGATGTTGACATCACCATCACGCACACGGACAGCGACAACGTATACACCTGTGACGGTTCGGATGGATCTGCCGACGGCAGCTACACCTTCGAGCGGACGTTCACCATCACGGCTGCGGACGATTGCGGAAACGAGACCATTGAAATGGTTTCGCAGACCATCACTGTGCTCGATGTGACGGATCCAACCATCACGGCAATTGCACCGATGTCCACTGCCAACTATACGTTGGATGCAGCTTGCATGGCCGATGTCACACCATCGGCGAACCCGATGGTCACCGCCACTGATGCCTGTGACACGGAGGTGTCCATCACCGTTGAATACAGCGATGGTGTATCCACCTACACCTGCGATGGTGCCGACGGCTCTGCTGACGGCAGCTACACATTCACACGGACGTGGACAATCACGGCGATGGATGACTGCGGAAACAGCACATCTCAGCAAACAATCCAAACGGTTGTTGTAACTGATGACGCTGCGCCGAGCTTGATGTCCACCTGGCCTGCTGACTACACCACAGACTTGGATGCTTCATGCAACGCGGACCTTTCGGTTGGCGCAGCTGGAGCGGCCACGGCGACTGCTGATGACGCATGCGACAGCGATGTAAGCATTGACATCACCTCTGTGGATGGTGCCATCACTGACATGGCCATCAATGCGGATGATGTGGCAGAAGGTGGTTACCACTTCACGCGGACGTGGACAGTAACGGCGACGGATGATTGTGGAAACAGCACATCTGAGACCCATGATCAATTGATCACGGCCAACGACGTGCTCGCTCCGATCCAGGAGCTCGAGACCTTGCCCACATACTCTGTGGAGGGTTGTTATGGAGAGGTCGACCTCGATCCTTCTGTGACGGGAACACCTTCGGTGAGCGCCGAAGACGGATGCGACAGTCAGGTTGACATTGACTTGACCTATGCCACGGATGACCTTGTCTTCAACGAGCTGTATGGTAACTACAGCCTCATGTTGGATACCATTAGTGGTCCAGAAGATGGCGTGTTGGGCATGACCACGGTTCGGATGTACATCGTGACCGAGGACGAGATGGACTTCGTCAGTGCTGTGGCAGGTGATGCAGTGAATCCAACAGGCATCCGTACGACGACGAGCTTCTATCAGAACTCCATCGGCAGTTCTTCGGCCAACACCTACAGCGATGCGCTGACCATTGCCGATCCGATGGTGGCTTACGACAGTTGGGTGACCATTGGAATCGATCAGCAAGCTGACGGACTTGCCGGTGAAGTTGAGACCACGGTGGTCGGAGACTGGGTTAACGGCTTCGAAGCAGGCGGTAACATCTTGATCAGTGACTTCTTTGGAGGAAGCTGGTTCACGACCAACCCGAACACTGCTGCAGTTGCTGGTGGAGACCACCGCGTGCTCCTCGGTCAGTTCACGACCGATGGTCAGATGAGTGGCCAGATGTTCGTGCAGGTCTTCCCGCAGGGCCTTGGCTCGCAGGAGATGCGCCTGAGCTTCACGTTCGGTGATTGTGCCGAAGACGATGACACGCCGGAGGGCAGCTATGCGTTCACCCGCCGCTGGGAGAGCGTGGTCACCGACGATGCCGACAACTCAAGCACAGCTGTGACCTACCAGCACATCCAAGTGCTGGACACGGAGGCTCCTCAATTGACCAACACATGCAGCCTCAACAATGGCGAGACCGTGTCACACGATTGCCCAGGCATCGGCGTGCTCGACTTCGATCCAGTGCCCGAGGCATGTGATGTGACTGCGACTGACAACTGTGACTCAGAGGTCAATGTGACGCTGTTCACTGAGACAGAAGGCTACATCCCAACGGATGACATCCGCAACTACTGCGCTCCGGTTACGCCAGAGGCACAAGGCGGTGCACAGACGTGCGATGACCGTGCGCCTGAGGTAATCCGGTTGTTCAACTTCCCTGGATCTGATGACAGCTTTGTCATGGTGGACGGAGAGAACCTGGTACAGGTGATGTCCGACGGTGGAATGCACATCGAACTCGAGGTAGAGAACGCTGACGGTACGGGAGGATTCGTCTTCACGGCCGACTACGGTGCGGGTCAGGATTGGGCCGCATGGTCTGCTGGCGGAAGCAACTACAAGAAGGACTGTGCTGAAATCTACCCAGGTCAGTCAATCTGGGAAGACTGGGTGTACTTCTTGATGACGGATGGTGCCCTTGAGGGTACAGGCATGTATGCTGGATCCAGCTTCACGTTGAGCCATCAGCCTGCCAATGGATACTACGGTATGCAGATGGGTCTGGGCGCCAACAACAAGAACACCAACTACGGTGGTAGTGCATGGTTCTTCTGGCAGGGTAACCTGATGATGGACGGAGTGGACATGGGACCAATGGCCAGTTCTGGTGATGTCTACATGGACCTCGACTGCTGCCTCCCATGGCAAGTGGACTACTTCTACACCGCCCTTGACGACTGTGGAAACCCAACCGGGTTCCAATACAGTGAGGCCATGGACAGCGATGTTGCAGACGGCGATGCCACGGTTTCCGGTGGCCACACTGGCGGCCCCATCGACATCACGAGTGTCGGAGGCATCAAGGAACCGATTCGCATCACTGGATTGGCTCCGAACCCAACCAACGACATGAGCCAACTCTCCTTCGTGGTGAGTGAGAACATGCGCTTGCGTGTGGACCTTTACACGATGGGCGGAACCCTTGTCCAAGAGATGTATGAAGGAAACGCTGTGACAGGAGTCCAGTACGTGATGAACATTGACGCAGACGATCTGTCCGATGGCATGTACCAGGTCCGCATCAGTAGCAATTCTTACCTCGCGGTGAAGAAGTTGCTCGTCGCGAACTGAGGAAGTCTATACCACTGAATTGGAAGCGGGCTGCCCATTGGGTGGCCCGCTTCTGTTTTAGCGCCTGATATCTCGTGAATACTTGTCGAATCAGTCAAGCGATTTGTGGTCTCAATTTCATTGCGATTTCGACGAATTCAAACTCAGTTCGTATTCGTACGTCGGTATGTGACTGATAATCAAATCCGTAAACAGCTACAAATTATATGTATCTGTAGACAAACTATAATAATAGACTAAATGAAGTTTTGCAAATTACAATGAACCAAATCACGTTACGATGAACCCTCCGCGTTTGCCCTTCATTGCAACCATGGCCCTTGTCACAATGGTGACGATGGTGCTCTCAACCCATCTGTTGTATGCCAGCGTTGATGGTG
>CAXHAW010000023.1:0-12300 GCA_964014525.1 uncultured bacterium | reverse complement strand
ACACAGGTAGGATCGTCGGCAGCGTCAGATGTGTATAAGAGACAGATTGTCTATTCTGCTTCTGACAGCATCATATTTTATGTGAGGGAGGAGCAGGTGGCCTTGCATGGGGAGGCAAAGGTGGAGACCGCCGACATTGAGTTGACGGCGGCTGAGGTCGACTACTTTGCTGGAGATCGCGTTATCGAAGCCGCAGGTGTCGCAGACAGCACAGGTGCGCTGATGGGGAAGCCGGTGTTCACCCAAGGGGGGAAATCCTTTACCCAAGTTGGGCTCCGCTATGACTTGGACAGCAGAAAAGGCATGAGTCGCCAAGCTGTCACTAAGGAAGGCGAGCTCACGTTCCACGCAGATCGGGCCAAACGATATCCGGATGGGCGAATTTTCCTTCGGGGAGGAATGTTCAGCACCTGCGATGCGGAACGCCCCCACTTTCATTTTCATCTGACCAAGGGTCTGCTCATTCCTAATGAGAAGGTGATCAGTGGTCCTATGTATGTCAGGGTGCGCAAGATTCCGCTGCCCATTGGTCTCCCGTTCTTTTGGTTTCCCCAAAAGCAGGAGCGCAGTCGGGGCTTGATTTTTCCCAGTTTTGGAAACGGCCGGGACCTAGGCTATTTCATCAAAGATCTCGGATGGTATGAGCCGCTTGGCGAGCATTGGGACGCCAGAGTCCAAGGTGATTTGTACAGCAGGGGCACTTGGCGTCTGGCGGGCACTGCCCAATACCGTTATCGCTATCGATTCAATGGCAACCTGCAGATTTCTCGGTCCAGTATTGTCTCTGGTGGCACTGCAGGTGATCCCGGCGCGACCCGACGGACCGAATTCTTTGTGCGTTGGAGTCACAACCAGGATTCCAAGGCGAGGCCCAATGGGCGATTCAACGCCAATGTCAACTTCGGATCTAGTGGCAATTTCCGCTCTCAGCTCAACAGTTCACAGGAGGACTTTCTCTCCAACTCATTCTCCTCGAGCATTAATTATAATGCCTCTATTCCGGGGAAACCGATCAGCATAACGGCAACGGCAAGACACAATCAGAACAGCAACACCAACCGGGTGGACTTGGTGGTTCCCTCGCTAGGCATCAATGTGAGTCGTTTTGAACTGCCTTTGTCCAGGCTGATTAATCCGGATGCGGTGTCCCGAAAGTGGTACGACCGAATCGGTGTGACCTATGCGTTGAAGTCAGAGCAGAAGATCAGTGGCCCGGACAGCACACTATTCGATGAGGGAATCGGCGGGCTGATCGAGCGTGCCACCGCCGGTGTTCGGCATACGGCCACGGCATCGACGCAGATCAAGGCGGGTTTTGTCAGCTTCACACCCAATGTGTCCTACAACGGATATTGGAACTTTGCAGCCTTGGACAAGACGGTCAGTCTGGATGTGCCTGACAGCGTGGTGACCGATACCCTGAGGGGGTTGTATGCGGACGGAGACTGGAGGTTGGGTGTCAGTGCGAACACCAAGTTCTATGGAACGCTGAACAACCGTGGCGATGGGCGCCTTCGTGCCATCCGGCATGTCATCACCCCACAGGTGGGCTTCAGTTACAACCCGGCGTTTCAGCGAAGGGACACGGTTGTGGGCCTTGATGGCAGCGTCTTAGAGGTCTATGACCCTTTGGCCCCTGGGCTCTATACCCCTGGTGAAATTGGAGCACAAGGGTCGCTGAACTTCACATTGAACAACAACCTTGAAGTGAAAATTCGAGACAGGGAAGGTGAGATTCAGAAAGTCAGAATCATCGATAACCTGTCGCTGCGTGCCAGCCACAACCTGCAGGCGGATTCCCTTCGGTGGAGCGACATCAGGGGGTCTGCTTTTACCACGCTGGCTGGGCGGTTTCCGGTCAACCTCGGTTTTTCCCACAGCTTGTATGACCGGGATTCCACGGGGGCAAGGGTGAATCGGTTCTTGTGGGCTGAAGGTAAGCCCCCGTTGCGCCTGAAGCGGATGAATGCCTCGGTGAATGGAAGCTGGAGTGCAAAAGGAGAGGTGCCGTGGAGCATTCGTGCCGGTTACACCCTTCTTTTACAGCGGAATTGGAGGAACGACCTGCAGGCAGACACGACCATTTTGAGTCAAAACTTAACGTTCAGCGGCAATGTCACCCTTTTCGAGGATTGGCGTGTCACTGTGGGGTCTGGTTACGATTTCACCGCAGGGGATTTCACCAACACGCAGGTCAACCTCTTGTGGGACTTGCATTGCTGGGAGTTTTCCGCGCGATGGGTGCCATTTGGCATCCAACAAAGCCTTCAGCTTCGCCTGGCTGTCAAGGCGTCTATGCTGCGGGATGTAAAGGTGGAAAAACGCTTTCAGGGGTCCGGTTTAATCCGCTGATTTTTAGCGATTAAGTGTCCGAATTATCAGGTAGGTGAGGCACAATAAGAACATGGTGATTGAGACCTTGTTGATGCCGTGCATGACCCGGAGGTTGACGCCTTCCCCTTCGCTCTTTCGGAACAGATTTAGCGGGTTGGCATAGTGCAGGATTTTGCGCAGGATTTCCATCGTGATGTCTTGTGGGTAAATGACAATCAGAGGTGGCGTTGGGTTCAATCGACAGCGATGGCACTGATTTCAACCCGGGCTTGTTTTGGCAATCCAGCCACAAAGACAGCTTCTCGGGCTGGAAGGGGGGCTGCAAATCGAGAGCGGTAGGCGATGTCCATTTCTGCATAGTCTCTTGGGTCGATCATGAAAACGGTGGTCTTGACCACGTTTTCCAAGCTGGAATTGGCTTCTTTCAGGACCTTGATGAGGTTGTCAATGGCTTGGTCGACTTCCTCTGTGATGCTGCCTGACACGAGTTTTCCGGTCTCTGCTTGCAGGGGAATCTGACCGCTGCAATAGACGGTGGCTCCTGCGCGACGAAAAGGACTGTAGCTGGCAATGGGTTTGGACATGGTGCAAGTATCGCCCGCTTCTTTGAACCTTTGCATCCATGCGCATTTTGCTCGTCGACAATCGGGACTCCTTTGCTTGGAACCTCGCCCATGATCTGGAGCGCGCGGGGGCACAGGTCATCGTAAAGCAGGCAGCCGATTGTTGTGAGGGTGATGCGGAGGGGGTTGACGGCATTGTTCTGTCCCCTGGACCAGGGCTTCCATCGGAAAGCGAAGGGTTAATGTCCTTGGTTGAGGCGTGGGCCCCGTGTCATCCGATTCTCGGTGTATGTCTTGGTTTGCAGGCGCTGGTCCAATGGAGTGGCGGCAGGCTCCAGCAGTTGGATGTGGTCCGTCATGGCATTGCCAGTCGAGCTTGCAAGATGGAGGATGACCCCATTTTGTCGGGGGTGGAGGGTTGTTTTGAAGTGGGCCATTACCACAGTTGGTGCGCGGACAGGGGCACCTTGCCTTCTGTTTGGACGGTCACGGCTGAAACCCAATCTGACCCTCGCATTGTGCTCGCTCTTCGGCACAATGCCTTGCCGCTTCATGCGGTGCAATTCCATCCTGAGAGTGTCTTGACCCCACAGGGACGCGGAATGTTGGCTGATTGGCTGCGCACCCTCCAATGAAAAGGGCGCCCGAAGGCGCCCCTTTTTCATGCGGTGGGAAGACGGTTCAGTTTCCGAGCTTCTCCATTTCGTCTTGGAAGGTCTCTTTGAATCGCTCGTAGTTGTATTCGGCCATGATGCGCTCGTCCTCTGAGATTTTCTCGTTGTATTTGGAGGCAAACTTCTCGCCGCTCAACTCGAGAGAGACATAGGAGACATAGATTCCATTCTCCCGCTGTGTCAGCTTTTCACAGATGACGATGGCGCCCCGCAACTCTTGGTCGACAACGGTTCGGGCCAATTCGTTGAAGGTTTCCGTGGCTTCTTCGCGGTTGTTGAACTCTGTGCTGGCCACGTAGTTGTCCGTGACGGCTTGAATGGTCGCGCTGATCGTCCGGGCAATGCGACTTTCAGCAGTCGATCGCGCCTTCTTTTTGGCGATTTCCCGGTCTTGGCTTTCGCCGGTTGCCGTGGAGCGGAAGTGCTTGCTGTCGCTGTTGTATTTGTCGCCTGTGCAGAATTCAATGATCTCGATTTCGCCTTTGGGCTTGACGACATCTTGTTTCTTGTTGCAGCTGGTCGTGATGACGGCCAGGCCGAGGACCAGGCCCGTCGTGGTGAGGAATGCAGTACGGGTCATAGTGGTGTGTTTTTGTGTTTGACAGGATGAAGGCCAATATCGTGCCAAAGTGGTCAACGAAAGGCCCGAATTAGATTGTTCGCGTGTTTTTCTCGAATGCTTTCCGCCAGATTGGACAGTGCGAGGTTGAGTGCAGTTGCGGGGTCGAGTTGGACGCCCTTGACGCGGTCGAGCACAATTTGGTGCACGATGTCTCCTCCCGTTTTTCGCAGGACCAACCCGCCTTCGACGTAAGCGGTGTGGAAGTTGCCCAGTTCGCCGCTCGGGCGTCGGGTTTCTGAGCGGAGTTCGAGGATCAGGCTAAAGTCGCTGTCGGTTCCATTATCGAGGATCTTGTAGCCAGCGTCCAGAAGCACGGAGCGCAGGACGGTGATGGGGCCGGAGTGGTCTTCGACCCGGAGTTGTGAGCTGGGAGCGGGGCGAATTTGGACAGTGGGCATTTCCACCTCGATGGGCAAGGAGATGGAATGGACATGGATGTCACCGATCAATCCTACTAGGATGGAATTCAGCCCTGCCGCCTTGAACAAGCGCTCCAAATCCAATGCACAGTTCAAGTTGACATCGGGTCGTTTGGGGTCGACACCTTGGATATTGGCCACCACTGTGCCCTCCCCATCGGTGAACTCGGTGGCCCGTTTCATGTAGGTGCCATTGTGGTATCGGTAATGCAGGGGCACACCTTGCGCATTCCCCCCTTCGTGGGTGGCATGCAAGCCAAGTGGGAATTTGAATCCGCCATCGGCTTTGAGCACCACCACGTCCACTGCGGCGCGCAGAGTGATGTTGCGCACGGACTCTCTCATGGTGCGGAGGATGTGGGGCTCGATACTGACTGCTTCCCCCGAAATGGTGGCACGGTTGACTTCATTCCAGAACTCTTCCAGTCCAAGAATGGCGGTTCCCCAGTGATCGAGTGCACCTTGAAGGTTTCCTTTGTCCATGTCCACGCTGCCGGCCTCGTATTCCAACAGGGCGAGATCGATGGCGTCTTTCTTCCGCGCATTTCGCTCTGCTGCGTAGCGACTTTTGTCCAGTCTGTAGTAGGCAAATGTGCCTTGTGGGCCTTCCCATACATCCATGACTTGAAACCCAGCGATGCGCTCTTCTGCGCGGCTTGAAATGGTGCTAGTAAAATCCTCTTGAACCTGTCCGTTTTTCTCCTCACTCTCGAGCAATGAGGTGCTTTCCACCCGCAGGGCGATTTCGCCTGCCAGATCCGCTGCAGCGCGCTCTTTGGCCGCTCTTAGGGCCTCTCCGGGAATGGGGCTCGGTGTGGCACTTCCAATGCCGATGTAGTGCATGCTCGATACAGGGCGCTCTGAGATCCATCCGGGTGGGGGGCTCTTTTCCATGCCCCGACGTCCGATGCAACCGGAGGCGAGTATGGCCATCGTCAGGGTCAATATGTTGTTGGAAATCCTCATTCGATGTGGCGTGAAAGGAACTGTTCGATATCCCGTTGTCCCCGGGCAGTGGCTTCTTGGATAACCTGTGCCCGAAGTGAGGCCTCGGTGGCAAGTTGTCGTCGGGCGCCAAGCAGGGCGTTCATTCGGTATCTCCCGCTGCGGTCCACTTCGCCGCTGGATCGGGTCGGGTAGAGGCTGCCTGCAGGGACCTGGCTGACGGCGTATTCGACGGCATCTTGCGCGTGCACTTGCTCGACTTCAGACAGCAGCACTTCCCCGGTTTCTGTGCTGATCAGCTTAATTTCAAACTTGAGCAAAACACTGCGTCGCTGCGTGTGAAGCACGTAGCGGGCAGGGGTATAGGCTGCTACTTTTTTGATGTTGCCCTCCTCGTCCTTCACGTCCCGAAAGTATTTCCGGAACCCTTTTCTGGTCGAGCTCAAAGGGCTCCCTGTTTCTGCAGAGTAGGTCAAAATGGCGCCAGAAAGTATGGCGCGTGCCCCTGCGAGCTCTCCTACGGCCACACTTTCGTCTGAGATCCCTGAGAGCGACAACTCTTGCTCCGCGATGATGTCTTCTCGGAGGGTGCGGTCAACCAAACCCAAGAAGGGGTCTGTTGAATTGAGCAATCCGCGCTGGACTCCGCTTCTCAGTTCGAGTGCGACGTCCCGCTCTCTGTTCCGGGATTCAAAATCGGTGACTGCAATGTTGAATCGTCCCGTTTCGAGGGCTTCAGAATGGAGTTCGCTGGCGTCCTTGTATGCCTTGTCCAAAGCGAGGACAACACCAAATGCTTGGTGCGCTTCGCGGAAAATGCCCTGCTCCAAAGCGGTTTTCCCTTTTCTGTATTCCGGTTCAGCCTGCGATACGGTGAGCAGTTCGGCGGCATCCCCGTATTGGGGATCCAGTCGCAGAATTTCTTTGAAGGTGGTTTCGGCGTCGGCGAATTTTTCCTCGTCGAGTTGGATGTGGCCGAGTTCGCTGAGTTCAATCAAGTGGTCGTCTACGAGGTCGGCATGGTCGGATTCAATCGCAGCAGGCACTTGAAGGGTGACGCCCACCGCTGCCGCTGAGGCCTTGAATGCCGTCATTTTGTCATATTCCGCAATGGCTTCTGCGCGGCGACCGGCCAGTGCGGCCCGCTGAAATTCTCCGATGTGAACATCCAAAACACCTTGACCGGTCATTTTCAAGCCCACCATCGCGTCGACATAGCCAGGCCGCTTCCGGAGTGCCATGGTGTACATGTTGGCCGCTTGTTCATTGAATCCGGCAGCATAGAGTTCGCCAGCCCGCTTGCTCATGGACTTCGGCCCATTGCAGGCGACGAGAATGAAAGCCAATCCAAACAGAGGGAGGAGGGGATGGAAGCGGACCATGCGAGATTGAGTTTGTTGTGAGCGTTGAAATTAGGCCAATGGCCATGTGTTGTGGACAAGTCCCGTGCCAAGTATTTTCAGACGGGTTATTGTCTTCTGTCTGCGGCCTCCGAACTTCGTGGCATGTCCAAGTCCATTGTCATCCTAGGAGCGGGCCGTTCGAGTTCCTCGCTTATTCGCCATCTGCTGCAGAACGCCAGTTCTGAAGGGTTCACCGTGCGCATCGGTGACCTGGACTTGGCCCTGGCCGAAAAGAAGGCAGAGGGCCATGCCTGTGCGTCCACGTTTGCCTTGGATGCTGGAAACCCAGAAGCCAGGCGCAAGGAGATTGAGGCTGCTGACTTGGTCATCAGCATGTTGCCGGCCTTCCTTCACCCAGATGTGGCTCGGGATGCAATTGCAACCCGGACGCCGTTGATTACACCGAGCTACCTCTCTCCAGAAATCGCGGGGATGGATGCCGCAGCCAAGGCTGTCGGAATTCCCATACTGAATGAGTTGGGCTTGGATCCGGGCATTGATCACTTGAGCGCCATGGAGGTGATTGATGGGTTGCGGTCAAATGGGGCCACCTTGACTGGTTTTGAGAGCTACACTGGTGGGTTGGTAGCCCCTGAGAGCGATGACAATCCATGGCATTATAAATTCACATGGAACCCGCGCAATGTTGTCTTGGCGGGCCAAGGAGGGTCAGCCACATTCAAGGAAAACGGCCGGATTCGGGTTTTGCCTCCGCATCGCTTGTTCAAGGAGGTCACCCAGATCGATGTGCCTGGTGCGGGCCGATTTGAGGGGTATGCAAACCGCGATTCTCTGGCGTACGAGCAGATTTATGGAATTCAGGGGATAGACACACTGGTGCGGGGCACGTTGCGGGGCGATGGGTTTTGCGGGGGATGGGATGCGGTGTTTCAGTTGGGCATGAACCGAGACGATGCCCAGGTTTCATACCCCGAAGGAACCACTTGGCGGGACTTCACTGCCGGTTTTTCTGGGGGTGTTCCCAAGGGAGCGGATGAAGCTGCTGTGCGTGAAGCTGTAGCCAAGGTCACGGGAGCCGATGGGCCGGCTTTGGATTTGTTGGGCGCCATCGGATTGTTTGGCCAAAGGCCATTGGCCAGAAGAGCGGGGAGTCCAGCAGACATTCTTCAGGAACTGCTGGAGGATCAATGGGCGCTTCAAGCTGGGGACTTGGACATGATTGTCATGTGGCACCGTTTTCACTATCGGGATGCCCAAGGACGCAATCGCGTCAAAACCTCTCACCTCGTCCACATTGGGGAGGACGAAACACACACCGCGATGTCCCTCACTGTTGGACTTCCGTTGGCCCTCGCTGCTCGCATGTGGGCGCGCGGTGAGTGGAATGGTTCTGGTGTCCTCCTCCCCACAACACCTGACCTTTATGCCCCCTTGCTCAAAGGACTGCATGGTGAAGGAATTGCATTCACAGAAACTGAATTGTAGGATTGACCATGCGTGGTGTTTCCGTCTTCATGTTTCTGCTTTGTGGCGTCTTTTGTTCACTTTGGGCGGACTGTTCCATTCGGCATTGGCCATGCGATGAGCCGCCGTATGATCCCCTGGTGATCGTGGCATCGCCTGAGGCGGCCTTGGAAATGGACCGGTGGGCAATCAGGGCCCTGAGGCGGGATTTTCATGGCCGCACGTGCCCTGACCAGCAGGAGGTGGTCGATGTTCTTCTCGTTCGTTGGCTCCAGGCCCATCCGGAAATCCACATTGAGTTAAACGGAACGGAGACAGGGTGGTTGATGAGCATGGAAGGCGCTTTTCTTCTCAGACTCAAGGCGGAGGCTTGGGCCGAATGCAAGGGCCGAAGGAGGTTGTTTCCCAGATCTTGGGGCCGCCATCCCGAGGACCGGAGCAAGGGGAACAAGCGCGACGATTTCGTCAGCCGTGTGGGCGACAGGTGGGGGGTAAAAAAGTGAAGGGGCCACCCTTCGGGAGCCCCTTCTCACCACATTTACCTCACTGGTGCCGCGCGCGACACCTCCTTCAGGTGGCTTTAGCAGGATTTGCACCCTGCTGGTATTTTACTGCTTTGAGTGTTGCCGCTTGACGTCAGCAACGCTCTGCTGGAGGATATACGGATACAAATTGAATGGGTTACGTTTTGGGTTGAATCACACCCCAGATCAATGGCGGGGAGGGGCTGAATTCCTGACTGGAACGCTGCCATTGTCGCCAAGTTTGCAGGTCAAGTTTGCAGGTCAAGTTTGCCTTGCCAGTTGAGGCTTCAATTGCCGCTTGGGCTTCATGTTGGCATTGGGTTGGGGGATAATTTCTGACCCTGCAGCAGCACGGTGTTTTGGTCGTTCCGAACTGGCCTGATGTGTATTTTTTGCATTTTGGGTTGCATGGGATGAATCCCATTGCTTCGTCAGCACGCACGGTGCCCGTACTTTCGTTTTTCATGAGGACGTTCAATATCCCGGAATCCTATCGCTCACCGGTGATTGGTAAGGTCAAGGCCCTTCGGAAGTTGGCCGACCCCAGAAAGCGGGACATGACGCCCAGTGTTTTGGATTTTGGGACGGTCCGGTTTGTATTGCCTCGGCATTTTGGTTTTTGCTTCGGAGTAGAAAACGCCATCGAAATCGCGTACAAAGCGGTGGCGGAAAACCCTGGAAAGCGTTTGTGGCTGCTCAGCCAAATGATTCACAACCCCGAGGTCAATGCCGATTTGGAATCTCAGGGGATCGGTTTTCTGATGGACACCGAAGGGGAGGTGCTCACTCCTTTCGAATCGTTGCGCCCCGATGACGTGGTCATCGTGCCGGCATTCGGGACCACATTGGACTTAGAATCCAAGCTGAAGGCCATCGGGGTGGACATCCAGCGATACAATACGACCTGTCCTTTTGTAGAGAAGGTGTGGAAGCGCGCCGAGCAACTTGGGGGGAAGGATTACTCTGTGATCATTCACGGAAAGCCCACACATGAGGAAACCCGGGCCACGTTTAGCCAAAGCAGTGCATATGCGAAGTCTCTGGTGGTAAAGAACATGGAGGAGGCCAAGGTGCTGGCGGATTTTATTCGGGGCGACCGAGATTGGTCTGGGTTCGATGACCATTTTGCTGGCCGAGCCAGTGGTGGATTTTCTGTTCCTCAAGATTTGGATCGGTTTGGCGTGGTCAACCAGACAACCATGTTGGCCAGCGACACTCAGGCCATTGCTGATCATCTCAAACAGGCACTTCGAGAGCGAGATGCCGGTTCGGACGAACGATTTGCCAGCACAAGAGACACACTTTGCTACGCTACCCTGGACAACCAGACGGCCACCACAGGAGCGCTGGATGCGATGGGAAGTGAATCGGACTTGGCTGTGGTTGTAGGGGGGTATAACTCAAGCAACACCAGCCACTTGGTCGAGCTCTGTGAAGAGCGGATGCCCACGTGGTATGTATCTGGTGCTGATGAGTTTGCCGACGATGGGTCACTGGGACATTTCGATATGCATGACGCCCAAAGGAAGGAAACAAGGGGATGGTGGCCAGGAGTGCCAAGGCTTGGTGAACCGCTGACGGTGCTCTTGACGTCCGGTGCTTCGTGTCCAGACAGTGCAGTGGACAGGGTGCTGCAAAAAATTCTTGAACGGGCCGGTGGTGGACGCGATGTGGATGATGTTTTGCGGCAATTTGAGCAGGAGCAGTCAAATTTGGGGTCTGCATGAAGCCCCCACGTTTGCCCAGTCCATTTCGGAATGTCCGTTCCGCGCCGAGGCGCTTTTCGTTTCGCTCCTCTCATGTGGATGCCCGGGCCATGAAATGGAAAGAGCGCCGAGAAAGCATAGAAGCTGAAGTCCATGGCCATGGGGATGACGGTCCACGAAAGCTGCGTTTTCGCGGCGAGGGCAGCACACGAAAACAGATGGAGGGCCGGTTGGCTTCCCTGCGGCGTTCGCGTCGTCAAGCGATGTTTCGCAGTGCAGCCATTCTTTTGGTTCTGCTTTACGCGGCGTGGGAAGGATTGCAATGGGTGGAGACCACGGATTTTGCGCGTGAACTTTTGATTCCGGCTGAATAATGGGGACGATGACCGACACGAGGATTCAGCGCTTGCCTGAGCATGTGGCCAATCAGATTGCGGCTGGTGAGGTGGTTCAGCGGCCAGCGTCTGTGGTCAAAGAGTTGATGGAAAATGCACTGGATGCCGGTGCGTCTCGAATTGTGGTCGAGTTAAAGGATGCCGGTCGGAACCGCATTGTGGTAGAGGACGATGGCATGGGCATGGGACAAGAGGATGCTGCGCTATGTTTTGAGCGACATGCGACGTCCAAGCTGCGTTCTGCTGATGATTTGCTCGCGCTGGCGACCATGGGTTTTCGAGGGGAGGCCCTTGCAAGTATTGCGAGTATTGCTCGTGTGGAATTGCTCACGAGGCGCGCTGAAGATGAGATGGGGGTGCGAATGGTGGTCGAAGGGGGGGAGCATCAACCTGTGGAGCCCACACCCTGTGCTGTGGGCACCAGGATGGTGGTCAAACATCTGTTCTTCAATGTGCCTGCCCGTAGAAACTTTCTGAAAAGCGATCCGGTTGAATTGCGACACGCAATTGATGAATTCCAGCGCATAGCGCTGGCCCATCCCGAATGTGCATTTCGCCTGAGCCACAATGGCGGGGAGCTCTTTAGTTTGCCGGTCGGAACCCTCCGGCAGCGTCTGGTGAGGGTGTTTGGGGCCAAGTATGACGAGCGCCTTGTGCCGGTGGAAGAGCGGACGGATGTGGTCTCATTGACCGGTTTTGTGGGCAAGCCCGAGTTCGCTCGCCGAACCAGGGGGGAGCAATTCTTGTTTGTCAACGGCAGGTTCATTAAGCACCCTCCTTTTCATGGAGCGGTCATGCGGGCGATGGAGGGGTTGCTCACGCCGGGACAGTTTCCGTTGTATGCCTTGTTTCTCGAGGTGGATGCCGCTCGGGTCGATGTCAACATTCACCCGACCAAAGTGGAGGCCAAATTTCAGGAGCAAAGGCCCATTGTCGCCATTCTGAAAGCGGCCGTCAAGCGCGGACTTGGTCGGTTTCATGTTGCGCCCTCTCTCGACTTTGATGCCGAGACGGCGTTTGACATTGCCCCACCTAAACCCGGTCAGGAGGTGGAAGAGCCGAAGATCCAATTGAATCCGGATTACAACCCGTTCCATTCTGACCAGGAAGGGGATTGAGGCAGTCGAATGGAGGCGGTTCTGGCGGTCCTCGGCGCAAACAAGGTTCATTTGGGGCGTCTCGCATTGAGGCGACCCGGCGGTTTTTTGAGTCAAGCGATCATGGGGAAAGTTCGGCTGTTGAGGATGCACAGGAGGGTCCGGCACGACTTGTCTTTTCTGAGTCAAAGTC
>CAXHAW010000022.1:0-12601 GCA_964014525.1 uncultured bacterium | reverse complement strand
GATCTACTTCGATGCCTTCGCCCCAGACAGTCAACCTGAACTGTGGTTGCCTGAGCGCTTTGCCGAGGCATTTCGCCTTCTGGACCACCGGGGCGTTCTGGTGACGTATTGCGCCAAAGGCGCTGTTCGCAGGGCCATGCTGGACGCGGGCTTCCTCGTGGAGCGGCTTCCGGGCCCGCCGGGCAAGCGGGAAATGCTTCGCGCCACGCGACCGGCATGGGAAGAGATGGTGTTGAAGCGATTCAACGTCAGGGTCTACTTCTTCCTTTTGGACCGCCCCTGGCTCGCCGATGGCCTCCCCGACCCGGAAAGCCGGGTGCTCCTCAGCGATGAATTCCTCGCTGGGCGGGATTGCACCAAACTGCCCGGAGGGGGACTGGAGTTTGGCGAAGGCCCCATGGACTGCGCGCAACGAGAGGCGCTTGAGGAACTCGGGCAACCCATCGCACTCGGCCATCTGGTCCATGTTACTGGCGATTTCGTTCGGTCTGCTTGGCGGGGCGAAGAACAGGTGCTTTGCCATTACTACCTGGCCACGCTGCCAGAGCCAGCGCAATTTCGATTGGCCCACACCCGATTCGACTACCCAGAACCAGACCGGGAGTCCTTTCGTTGGGTTCTGCTCGACACGCTTGCCGAAGGCGATTTCACCCTTGGTGTGGACCGCTCTGCCCTCTCTGCGCTGAGACAAAGAATGGCCTGAGTCCTTCTGCAGCGCTCAAGACGGATTCAGCGCTCCGGTGACACCGAGTCCGAACAAGGCAAAATCATACCGCACCGGGTCGACAGGATCGAGCATTCTCAAGACATCAGTCACCTCTTCCACCGCCCGCCAATCGCTTGCCTTCCGCTTCAGCAATCCCATTTGTCGGGCCACATTTCCAGTGTGCACATCCAGAGGCAGCCTCAGCGCATGCAGTGGAATGTCCGTCCACAGGCCCAAGTCGACACCGCGCGAAGACGGCCGGACCATCCAACGCAGGTACATGCACAGCCGTTTGGCAGCGCTCCCTTTTAGGGGGTCGGCCACGTGCTTTCCCGTTCGTCCGGCCTCAACATCTCGAAAGAAGCGCGCTTTGAAGAGGCTCAAGGCAACGCCCGCGTCAGGGAGCCCCGGTCTGGATGCGACATCTGGAGCTTCTCGGAATGCCCTGCTGAAGGCGCCTTGAAGCCCTCCATCCGCCTCGAGCGAGCGAAGGCAGCGAATGAAGCGCATGGCATCTTCCCCCTGAAAGGTCCTGTGCACAAACCCCGTCAACCGTTCCATGTCCTTTGCATCCGCTCGGCGGATGAACTCAGCGGGTGCCCGGTCCATTCTGTCGAGCAGGTCTTCACAAGACCGCATGATGCTCTTGCGATTGCCCCATGCGAGGGTGGCGGAAAGAAACCCCGCAATCGCCTGGTCATTGGGGTTTTCAAAGGCATGGGGAATCCCCAAAGGGTCGTCCTGAATGAACCCGGGTTGCTCAAATCGGTCGGCGGCCTCGTCGAGCCAATCTCGCCACTGTTCTATCTGCGAAGCAGAGGGTCGGCGACCGAAAGGGGAAAGTGCGGAAGGCATGAGGTCGAGGATGGGATGTTTCAGCGCTAAATTCGCACTCCCGATGCAGTTCGTCCACCCCGAGGTCCTTTGGGCGCTCTCCGCGCTGACACTGCCGGTGATTGTCCATCTCTTCAGTTTTCGACGTCACCGAAAGGTTCAGTTCTCGCAAACAGCATTTCTCAAGGAGGTCCGGCAGGAAAGCCGATCAAAGAACCGCATCCGCCACTGGCTGATTCTTCTGATGCGCCTTTTGGCTCTGGCCTGCATCATTCTCGCCTTTGCTGAACCCAGCCAAGACACCCCCACCGGGACGGCTGAATCTGGCGCGAAGACCGTGTCCATTTATCTGGATACCAGCCCCTCCATGCAATTGGAAGGATCCAATGGCCCCCTGCTTGAAGCCTCGAAGACCGGGGCCTTGGCTTTGGTTGAGTCTCACGGTCCAACCGACCGATTTCATGTGTTCACCTCAGGGTTTGACACCGAGGACCGCCGGCTTCGCTCCCGTGAGGAGGCGCTGGAACGAATTTCCGCAGTTCGACCTGGCCATGCTGCCCCCGAAATTGGAAATGTTTTGCGCCACCAGCAGGATGTGCTGACGGAAGAAGGCAAGGGTCGGACGGGAGCCTACCTGTTCACAGACTTGCAGGCTTCTAGCCACCGCCTTGAGGCCTCAACAGGCGCCTTGGTGGATTCGGCCCTTTCGGTGCGTTTCGTGACACAACCCGTCCAATCGCGTGCAAATGTGCGGGTGGACTCGGCTTGGTTTGATGCCCCCATGCGCCTCTCTGGTCGCAGTGAAGTGCTCCATGTCCGCATCGTACACGACGCAAAACGTCCCGTGGATGACCTGCCACTCAGTCTGGACATCAACGGGCGCCGGGCCGCCATCGGCTCTTTCAATCTGCGGCCAGGGCTCCCCACCGACACCGTGCTGAGGTTCCGACACGAAGAATCGGGTCCCGTTCATGCCGTCATCCGCACCGACGATGCCCCCGTGACCTTCGATGACGATCTCCACTTGGGGTATACCGTGGCAGACCGCGTGCGCATTGTCCTCATTCAGGGCAGAGATGCCGAGGCAGGAGAGCAGGTCGCACTGCAAAGGCTGTTTGGAGACGCCGCACTTCACGATGTGGTCACCATGGCCGCCGAAGCCCTCGACTATGACGCCCTGGCCACGGGAGACATGATTGTCCTGCAAGGGGTCCGATCCCCTTCTTCCGGTCTGGTCTCGACCATCCTGAGGGAAACCTCAGTAGGAAAGAGCGTCTTCTTGATTCCCCCCCCTGAGACACTCGGACCAGGATGGGAAGAACTCCTTATCGGTCTGGGCAGCAATGGGCCCGGAGAATGGCTTTCCATGGAGGAACCGGCGCGACTCGGGGTTATCCATGATGAACACCCTTTGTTTGAGGGGGTATTCAGCCGCCGGCCTCAGCGGGTTGACCTTCCCTCTGCGCGGGGTTGGTACTCGCGACCCAAGCCGGGAATCCGCGAACGACGCCTGCTCTCATTTTCCGATGGCCGCCCGTTCCTGACTTCGGGCACCCATGACCGAGGACGGTACTACTGGACCGCCTCGCCGCTCGCTGCCGACTGGACCAATTTGGCCCAGCACGCCCTGCTCGTCCCCGTGGCCCTGCGCATGGCAGAAACCTCCCGGGCCTCTGGTGTAGAGCAATTCTCTTGTGGTGAGGACCAAGATTTCATCCTGCCCAACCAGACTGCCTCGACAACCGACGGATGGAGTCTGCGCAGCAAAAAGGCCGGAGGGGCCTCCGAGTTACTATCCGCGTTTGCAACACCAGGAGGCATCCGCGCTGTCCTTCCGCTTCGCCAACTCTCTCCAGGCAGCTATGACATTCTGCACAAGGTCCAAGATTCAGCCACCGTGGTGATGGCCATCGGCGTCAACCCTGACCGAGCAGAAAGCGAATTGGAGACCCTCGACCCCGAGGCTTGGAAACAAGCCTTGGTCACCGCAGGATGGAGAAATGCGGAAGTGCTGTCCGCAGAAGTTCAAGAATTGGTGGCCGCGGTCGAGGTATTGGAATCCGGACAACCTCTGTGGTATGTCCTGATCGCGCTTGCCCTTGTGTTCCTTCTCTTCGAAATGATGTTGCTCAAGAGAAAATCAGCGGCATTGGCCACTTCGCCCCCACCCGGTTGACTGTGATTGTGCAATTTCCCTCAAACCCAACTCCATGCCCCGCTTCCGCGCCGCCTCGTTGATTCTTCCTGGACACCCACTCCACGGCCAACCTGTGGACCTCCTGGTCCACGAAAACCAGCTCACTGGAGTTGAACAGGCCAAGGGGACGCTCCGCGCAGAAGATGGCGACAAAGACCTTGGAGACGCCTTGGCCTTTGCCGGTTGGTGGGACCTTCAATCTGACTTCCGAGATCCCGGAACCGAGCGCGCCGAAGGCCTCACTCAAGGGCTCGCGGTGGCCGCGCAAGGGGGCTTTGCCCGGGTAGCCCCCGTGGCCTCAACCCGTCCTTGTCGAGACCAACCCGCCGAAATTCAGGCCATCTTTCTCCGCGGTGAACAGCACGTAACCGGTGTCATTCCCGTGGCCGCCCTGAGTGCCGGCCGGGAAGGCAGCCAACTGACCGAAGCCCATGCCTTGGTGGAAGCGGGCGCGAAGGCGTTCAGCGATGACGCACCCGTTCGCCGCCCTGAACTTCTGCGCAGGGCTCTAGAATACCACGGAAGCTTGGGCACCCCTGTCTTCTCAGAAGCGCACGATCCGGACTTTCATTCGGAGGGGCTCATGCACGAGGGAAACACGAGCACACAGTTGGGGCTTCCGGGATTGCCCGAGGAGACCGAAACGCTCCGCATTCACCGAGACTTGGATATCCTGCGCTACACGGGCGGCCGATTGCACATCCCTGTGGTCACCACTGCATCCGGCATTGAGTCCATCCGAGCAGCCAAATTGGAAGGCCTGAAGGTCACGTGTGGAACCACCGTGCACCATCTCCGATGGACAGACGAGGACCTCGCCGGATTCAATCGCGAACTCAAGCTCCATCAACCCCTCAGGTCCGATGTGGACCGGAACGCACTGCGCGAGGCCGCGCTCAATGGCGCATTGGATGTGGTCGTCTCCGACCATCGCCCGAGGACCCCAGAGGAGCACGATGCCGACTTCGTGGTTGTGGCCCCTGGTATTGCCGGTTTGCACGCCGTAGGACCCGTCCTCCGGGGTGCCTTAAAAGACCACGGTGCATCCGATGAAGATGTGGCCTCGGCCATGGCCCGTTTACTCGCTGCTGGACCTCGCCGGGTTCTCGGAACAGAGGGGACGCCGGAGGACAGCCCTGAAAGCATCACCCTCTTCAGCCCCACCAAGGGGTCGCTCTGGTCATCATCCAAGGCACCAAACACAGTCTACAGCGAGAGCACAGAAGGCATCAGTGGAAGCGTCATCGGCGTCCTCACAGCCCGCGGTGCCCACTGGAACTGATTGGCTCAGGCTTCGCCTGTAGGCCCACCGAAATTCATGGGGAAAGAAGGCTCTGGTTGTCCAGACATCTCGATGGTGCCGTGCTGCCCCTCGAACTTGCTGATGTTGTCTACCAGCATTTTCATCACGCGCTTTGCATGCTGAGGAGAGAGGACCACACGAGAGCGGACCTTGGCCTTGGGTGTGCCCGGCATCACCTGAATGAAATCGAGAATGAACTCCGTCTGGCTGTGGGTAACGACCGCGAGATTGGAGTACACTCCGGAAGCGACATCCTCGGGCAGTTCGATGTTGAGTTTGGGCTTCTTGCCCCCATTTTCCTGGCTCATGTCCGCAAGGTAAAGGAGGCAAAATGGTTCCTTCAGGGAAGGAGCGCCAACAATTCCCCAAGTTGCTGAATGGATGCCACCGCAGGTGACCCTTCGGGGGTTTGACCTTCGGGGGAGAAGTGGATGCTCCTCCAGCCCGCAGCTTCGGCTCCAAGAATATCCGCGTCGTGGTCGTCTCCAATCATCCAAGCTTGTTCAGGACGCCCTCCTGCCCCTTGTATGGCGCCATCAAAACAAGCCCGAGCAGGCTTCAAATGTCCAATTTCATCGCTGGTCCACACTGCCTCTATGTACGCTCCGATGCCGGAATTCTCCACCTTAATGTGCTGTACCTCTTTGAATCCGTTGGTCAAAATGTGGAGTGGATACCCTCTCGTTTTCAACTCCCCGAGCACCGCCAGCGCTCCCTGCATGAGATGCCGCTGATGCGGCCCGCGCGCAACGTATTCCGACCCCATGGTCTGGGCCAAGGTTTGGTCATCGATATCCAGCGCGGCCAATGTCCTGCGAAATCGCTCTCCCCGAAGGACCGCCTTGGTCATCGCACCAGTTTGGTACGCCCTCCAACACGCTGCGTTTTCCCTCTGATAGACGCTGTTGAATGCTTCAAAACTCGGAATTCCAAGGCCTGCCAACTCCAAATCAGAATACAGGCCCCTCAGCGTTTCGAAGGAGTTTCGCTCGAAATCCCACAGGGTTCGATCAAGATCAAAGAAGAGGAAGTTGGGTTCAGACATTAGACAAAAGCAGTCGTGGCGGCAAAGGTTAAGATTGCGCTCCACAATACATAGGCGACAATCAGGATGGGCACAGTTCTGCGCTCATGACCGAAATATTTGAATGCAACCAATCCCGCAACCGGGACCCCGATTACACCCGAGATGGCGGCGATGCCCAAGAGTCCAAATCGGAGTTTGATGTTGACGAGCCTCCGCCGACTGGTGGTGAAGGTCCGCTTGCCCCGTTTCTTGCGAAGCCGTGACCAACCATTGAACAATGCCTTTGCAATGGGTTGCATGGCCACGAGTCCGATTGCCGCACCCGAAGCTGAATACACAAATGCCCACATGGGATCCACACCTGCGGCCACCGCCGATGCAGGTGTAACGAGAAACTTGACAAAAGCCAGTGCCATCCATCCTCCGGCCTCAAAGGCCACATTCCAACTGAGCCCATTCAGGACCATGATGAGCAAGGGCATAATGGACATCCAATTGCTGTTCAACCGCATGCCGCGTCCAATGTTTTGGAATACACACCCTCCCAACCTTTCCACTGGCCTTCTCCCGACAGGCTTTCGTTGTGCCAGAGCAAACGAAGCGGTGCACCCCACTTCCTGGACTCCGATGTGAGTTGACTGATGCGACCAGGAACATCCCCAGGGGATGCTTGGAGGTAGCGCATAAAGGTGGCATCCATTGCTGCAAAAGGACACAACTGAAGTGGGGTCAACTCCTCTCGCTCGAGGTCGTACCATGGCCGAGTTCGGGCGAAGCCCCCACGCCATCCAGTGCGGGCAGCATGGCCCTCTGTGTGGTCATGCAAAACCCCCAAACGGATCAAGTTCCGGCGCGTTACCGAGGGAACAAGCCGCAAATAATGCTGTCGGGACGCTGTGGGTGTTTGCCCCATGACCGCGGAAAATGCGCTGTGCTCCAGCGTCATTGTTCGCTCATCTGATGCCGCTGCATGCCCAGGGTGCCAACCCACAGAGTGTCCCTCGGTCCGCTCCAACCCTTGCATTAAAGAGGCGAGTGTCGCGCTCCCTGGTGGCAGCCCCTTATCGAACCGACCGAATTTGGCCATCAAAAAAAACCACGTCGTCTCCAGGTCACGCTCCCGGTGCAGGCGCACCACGCGCTCATAGGTATCGAACGGATCCGACGCACCCCCCGAGGCCACCTGCAACCGACGTCGGGCTTGTCCCCAATGTCCTCGAGCCAGATCTCTGGCCCATGCACCTGCAGTCCTGACGAAGCCCTTGCCCCGATAGGCAAACGCGCTGTCTACATCCAGTGTGGGACACACCACATGCTCTGCCATCAGCCGATTCCGATGGGAGGCCCATGCGTCCCCCAACAGGCGCTCGCCAATGCGCCATGCCCACTGTTCGCAGACAGGCACATCAATCCAACCCCGCTGCTCTGAAATTGAACCGACCGGGTCGAACCTTCCATGCGCATCGCGCGGTGCTTGAGGCAAAAACTCCTCCATCCGGCTGGCCATCCAGAACACCGAGGCAAACCCATCGAATCCGGGCCCGTCGCAATTCGGGGGGTCCGCGGACACCGAACCCAATTGGCCCAAGAGGCCATGCGCTGAAAATGCGATACCCGGCAATTCCGACTCCTCACCGTAGTGCATTCTGATGCCTTCCGCTTCGCGATAAGCCAGAACATCGTCCTCCCATCGCCAGTCCAGACCCAATGCCGAGGAAAGGACCCATTCAAATGCTGCACCATGGCGGGCGGTCCGCCCGGGGGCATAAACGACCACCGTGGGCCCGGAATGGAACCGACCTCCTTTCATACCATGAAGCGCATGAGTCCGTCCACCACCCGTCCAGCCGCAACGCCTCCACCAACCAGCCCCGAGCGTTCCACGGGAACCATGTCGCGCTCTTCGGACAGGGTGTTTGCCAGGGCCTGCGCTCCATTTTCCTCGAGCAAATGTGCAGGATCGAAGAGCAGAGAGGCGCCGACTTCAACCAACTCTCGCCATTCTGTTCTGTCCCGCAACACCACACCCGGCGTCCCTTGAAACCAAGCCTCTTTTTGGAGCCCCCCAGAATCAGTCAGCACCAAATCAGCATGGTGCAAGGCGGCCTGCATGTCCATGTATCCTAAGGGATTGCAATGGGTGACCCCTTCCGGCATGGCGATACCATATTGCTCCATTCTGGATCGAGTTCGCGGATGAACAGGAAACACCACCGCACCGCCAGACGACACCCGCCATGCTTGGATGGCCGAAAGCGCGCCCTGCAAACGTGCGGGGTCATCCACCGTGGCCGGGCGATGGAGCGTCACGACCATGACTGGTCGACCAGAGTGAGGCCAGCCTTTAGGACGTCGCAAAGACAGATCGCGGGCCGCGTCCAATGCCACATCCAACATGACGTCTCCAACCTCAAGGATGCGCTTATCCTCCACCCCCTCTGAAATCAGTTGTGCAGTTGCAGAGGGCCCCGTGGTGCACAACAAATCCGACAGGCCATCGGTCATGATTCGGTTGTGCTCCTCCGGCATCGATCGGTCTCCGCTTCTCAACCCAGCCTCGACATGGACCAAGGGCACGCCATTCTGATGTGCAGCCAAGGCCCCAGCCACGGTGGCATCTGTATCCCCGTATACCACGACAGCAGCCGGCGCCAACCGAACCACCTCATCGGACAAACCGGCCAACATGTCCGCCATCCTTTTCGATCTAGACGCTTGGGAGGGGTGCATCCGAGCATCCGGAGCAGCAACGCCCAACTCAGACAGAAATGCAGGCCCCATATGGTCCTCCGGATGCTGTCCAGCGTGAACCAACCACTGCCCACAATCGCGTCGTGCCAGCTCGCGGGTAACCGCAACCGACTTGATGAACTGGGGGCGAGCGCCAACCACGGTGAGTATGCGAGGGGAAGTTGTCATTCAAAGGAGCTGGTGATCCGCAAAGCTAAAGTGACGCATCCCAGCGATTATCACATGATCGAGAATGGGAAGGTCCAACGCACGGCCCACTTCCACCAACGATCGTGTCAAATGCTTATCGGATTCGCTAGGGCGGGGATTCCCAGAAGGGTGGTTGTGCACCAAAACCAGTGCCGAAGCTCGCACCATCAGCGCTTTGGAAAACACCACCTTCGGGTCCACTACGGTCCCGGATTGCCCCCCCACCGAAATCTTCAAATCTGCCAAGGCGGCATTGGCAGGATTGAGCGCAAGCGCCCAAAACTCCTCTTCGGAACGGTCAATCAGCTTGGGCCGAAAACGCCGAACAATGTCCTCGGATCGGGTGACCCGAAGAGCGGAATACTCAGGACGTCCCATTCGGCGCTGACCCAACTCCATGGCCGCTGCGATCCGAACCGCTCGCGCTGGACCAATCCCTCGGATGTCCTCTAGGCGTGAAACGCTGCTTTTTGCTAGGGCGTGCAAATCCCCATCGAACCCTTCGAGAAGACGACGCCCAGCATCCACCGCTTGCTCCCCCCTCGTTCCACTTCCAATCAACAGGGCCAACAACTCAGCATCCCCTAGGACGCTTACCCCCTCTATCAGCGCTCGTTCTCTGGGCCTCAACTGCCCCATCGCCACGATAAAAATTGGGCGTTCCAAAAACAAAAAGGGACGCTTAGGCGTCCCTTTTTCAATTTCATATTGACCGCCATGCGGCCAAAGTCATCAACCCTGTTGGGCCGCCATGTGTCTTACGAGTGAGCTTTTGAGGTTGCTCGCTTTGTTTTTGTGGATGACGTTCTTCTTGGCCAAACGGTCAATCAGAGAGGACACCTTCGGGAGGTCCTCAGCGAGGGCCTTTTCGTCCGTGGTGGCCCGGAATTTCCGCAACGCATTCCGCATGGATTTGTGGTAATACCGGTTGCTGAGACGCTTGGTCTCATTGGAACGGATGCGCTTGAGGGCAGATTTGTGGTTCGCCATACTTTCTCGTTAGAGGGGGGCAAATATAGGCAACGCTTTGATGCAATTGAACTTCAGTACCAAATCAAGTAAACGAGGATGGTGGTCGCCCCATTCGTGATGTCCACTTGGGCGCGCTCGGCATCCACGTGGTCATCGACCCGAAAGGGCAATGCAACAGCGATGAAATCCTGTGTTGTTGCGATGTCATCATCAAAGACGGTGAACTCATAACTGCGGCCGAAATCCTCCAACTCAATGTTGACGGCAACAAAATCCAGATCAACAGGCAACTGGGCTTCCTCCGCCACCCCTGTCGTGAACAAAATCGCTTGGGACTCGGCATCCAACAATTCCACATAAATGTCGGGAGCACCCTCATTCAAGGTATCATCGAAGTAGTTCTCATCAATCTCAACAACCTCAACACGGTCAATCACACACCGCGTAATCGGTTCGGGCTCGTTGCAGGAAACAAGAAGTAGGAAGGACAGGAACAGAGCGTACGGCAGGCTGCGCATGGTCGAATTTACAACCCGAATTTCCGGGAAAAGAGAAGGGCGCCTTCGCGCCCTTCCTTCCTAACAATCTACTTGCCAATCGCCATTGCTGGCGATAGCTGAGTCTAAGATAGGCAAGCGACTCGAGTGTGTGAAAACACGTTTTCACATATCCGGCGTCGCCATCTCAGACGGTTATTTCTTAAAGATTAAACGGGTGATATAGAGCCCATTGCCATCCTGCTTTCCAGCATCGGACTCGACGCCGCTCACGACGAATTCCAAGTTCCAACCATCAGCAGAGAGCTTGCTGATGCGATCGGAAATCAAAGCGTCATTGGACGCGATGTTCTGGAAGTTGATGCCCACACTGCTGAAGAAGTTGAGCAACTTGGTCTCCTTAAAGGTCTCGATTTTTTGATCTCCACGCTTCACCTTGCCTTGATTGCTCTTCTTGCCATCAACACGCTCAGTGGTCGCAGCATCACTGTCAACTTCAGTGGTTGCTTCCACGATACGAGAACGTCCCATACCTCCGGGAACAATGCTCTCAACAACGGTAACGACTTTGTACTCTTGGGCAGCGGCATCGAAGCAGGCAACCAGGGCGAGTGCACCCATAAGAATGATTTTCTTCATGATAGATAGGTTGTGAATTCAAGCCGAATATAGGCGGCAATGCAGCGTTTACGCCTTTGATTGACATAGGTCATGTAGCACCGAGAGGGCTTCATGCTCAATCTCACGCCCTTTGTCCCGGGCATACCACAACTGCACCTGAGCCGCGAATTCGGAATAGGGGGGCTTGGGCTCCGGTGCATTTCGATGGTCCAATACCATCTTTTTTGCCGTCGCGGGGCGAGGCCCCCATTGCCCCAGCACCTGTCCGGTTTCATTTGCCACAACCCATACGGGAATTGAGCGTCCCCCTCGGGTCAAGAAATCATCAATCACAGGGTCGTCTCCGTCTCGGAGGATCACGTCTAAACTGACACCAGCCCGTTCGGCCCATAAGCGAACGAGCGGAAATAGCTGAACTGCATCGCCGCACCAACTCTCCGTGATCACCACCCAATGTTGCGACGCGCAACAACCGGAATCGAGAAGCGCTGCCATCGCACCCGACACCTTGTGGGTCTTCGCCAAGCGCCGCATGCGAACCAAATTGAGCTGTGTGTATCCTGCGTATTTCTCTGATGGCGTCGGACCGCTGTGGGCTGCCTGGGCCACCCAATCCTCCATGGCCGCCTCATACCCTACCGCAGTCATGGCGCCTGGACGACCTTCAGCCCACCATTTGCGCCAAACCGGGTATTCCTTCGACATGAGATTAACGGTTTGTGTCCAACCAGGCTTCAGCCGCAAGCCTGCCTGAGCGCAACGCCGCGTCGAGTGACGGGGCGATCAGGTGGTCCCCGGCCCCAAAGACGCCCTCACAGCTCCTCACGGACTTTGACCCAAAAGACACCGCTTGCAACCTCGGCAGAGCCTGAGGAATAAACGCATGCCAAAGGAGGTCGCCTGCAGGGATACCCGCCATGTCCAAATCGGCACGGATCCGCTTTTCCATGGCTGAGACGTCCATGGCAGCGCCGGCATGCGGCAGCGCAGTCACATTGAGTTTACCCCGGCCTGCTTCCCCTTGAATGTCCTCCATGAAATGCATGTTCGTCACGCATTTCGCTCCGGGAATCAATCCGATGATGGGCTGTCCAAAACTGGGGGTTTGGCAAGAGAACACAGCGTTGAAAACCGAATTCCATTGAACATCGTGACGCCGCTCCACCGAGCTGATGACGCCGGACCCGAGCACCTGGGTCCCGTCTTGGAGCTCAACCGACGCTTTCGCACTTCTGACAACCTCAACACCCAGTCGGACGTCAGTCTTCATCAACCTGCCGGCCAAATCGTCAACAAGCGCCTCGATTCCGCCACGCGGACGGACGACAGTACCGGAGGCGAACATCCGCAACGTATAGAGGAATTGAGCCGGTGGCGGCGCCAAATCAGCGTCTAAAAAAATTCCCGAAAAAAAGGGCTTTAAAAAGTCTCGAATGAAGCCTTCAGAAAAGCCCCGCGCCCGCAAAAAATCCATCGTGCTACCCGTGGCCATGCCGTTTTGAAT
>CAXHAW010000021.1:0-12804 GCA_964014525.1 uncultured bacterium | reverse complement strand
CTGGGATCAACGAATGAGCTGCACCTGTCCTTGGAAAACGCGGATTGCATTGCACTGTCCTTGGGCTTCAAGCCGCCATGTGAACAGCTCGTTCATGTGGCTTCGGCCTTGATTTTCAGGACTGCCGTTCCACCACCAATCGGGATCACTCGATTCAAACACGAGCAAACCCCATCGATCAAACACGACCCACCAAAAACGGCCTTCACCGGGGACCGGAATCAGGGCAAAGAGGAAAAAGAGGAACCGGAACACGGACTTTGTGGCAAGCTCCGAAAATCAAGAACGGAATACCTCCCCCTGAGAACCAAGCCCCCCCGCATTCGGATCTGTTCAACCCAATAGGCATTCGGAGGCCCTTCACATGGTCGGGCCGAGGAAAACCGCGTTGTCAAAGAAGCGGTGTCCCGACTTCCAGAAGGCCCGGAAAAGCGGATTGTCGACGAGGTAGACGACACTGCCTCGCCCCATGTTGTGGACCCCGGCCACCAAGGATCCCGTCTGGGCGGGAATGGCCATCTCACCGGCATGGCCGCTGAAGGGCCTGCCCTTGTCGGCAGGTGGCAACACGGCCACATTGCCGTCCCCGAGGGCCGCGTATCGCCGCCCTGAGGTCCGCAGGGTGAAGTACTGGCTGCCGTATCCATCGGCCAAGGGGTGACTCTCATCTACTGCTGCACGAAAGATGGCCCCAGGCAAGTCGTAGCGCAGGCCGTCCCGCTCTTGATCGGTGAAAGGCAACGGGTCGAGTCCCTGGGCAGCACGGTCGTGAGCGTTGCGCTCATCTGCCGCCGCTTGGACCGCTTCTTCTGCGGCCTCAATCGCGTCACGCTCACCGTCGGCATAGCGCTGCAAGCCCCAGCCTTCTTGACCAGCAAAGGCGCTGCAGGCTCCGCCCACAGCCACAAGTTGTCCTCCCCCGCGCACCCAATGCGCGAGGTCATTTCGATCGTTTTCTCCCATCCGGTACCACCCACTGGGCAACACCACCACATCGAGATTGTCAAGGTCGAGTTCGTCCACCCCCCCCACCCGATTGAGCGGATAGTCAAGGCCGGTCTCAAAATGATGCCAAATTTCCCCGGAGCTTAGAGAACTGACCCCAGGGCCCATCAATGTGGCAATACGCGGCGCCTGAATGGCACCATAGTCACTGCTTCCAAAATCATGTCCGCTGGTGACCCGTCCTGTGCTGACCGCCACCATCGGCGTACCTGACGCCCTTCCGGCACGGCGCAGGGCCCCGTCCAAGTCAGCCACCCTTTCATTGTTGCGGCGCGTCACCACAAAGTCTCCAGCAGAGAACACCTGATTGTCGACCGTGAATCCACTCCCTGCTCGGCGCACAGTCACCCCGTTCTTTAACAGCGCAGCCAAGCCCCGGATGGCATCCGCACCGCCACCGGGCAGCACCCAAGCATATGCCTTGCCCTGGCGCTCTTCCACACGGGGCTGTAATGCCGAGTCCCACGGGCCGGTCACCTCCAAAGGAGAAGTCAATGCAATCGCCTCCATGCCCAGCGCTTGAGGAAGCGCCCAAGCCGTGATGTCGTAGGTCATGCTGTCGGCCAAGACAGGATCCGGGTCCATCAAAACCTGCAAGATGCCCCCATGGGGCTGGCGCGCGTCAATGAGAAAGTCACCAGTGCGAACCGTGCGCTTGCCTGTTCGTCCAGATGAGTAGTCATAGCCTCGGACACCAGAGGCAGAAGGCGCGGTGCCGTATGCGATTCCGTTGGAATCGAGGAGGCGCTGCAACTCGGCCATTTTAGCGGCGTCTTGACCTGCTGGGAAAACATACCCGCGGTAAACACCATAGGGTGTCTCCACGTTGCGCTTGTGATAGTCCGCAAATTCACCCACCAATTCGTCTGCCCGACGGGCGCTTTCTTCGATGGTACTGAGACCAGACTCGTGATGGTTTTGGATACGGTACGCCAAGGTCAACGTGTCGCCGAGGCTGGTCATCACCGCTCGACCGGCGCGGCCACTGCCCCCCTGCTCGTAAGTCATGCCAATCGCGCCGTTGTAAAGGGGCCACGTGTCCCCGTAGGCAGGGTAAAACAAATCGAACACCTCACGGGTGAAGTAAAGCGCACCGCGGGCGTCAAACCAACGCGCATTGTTAGCCCCTATATGCTCCTGACACTTGCGTTGCCAAGGACTGATAATCTTGTGAAACGGCTCCGCTGCTGGAGCGAAATAGTAGGGCGAATTGACGCCTTGCTCATGAAAATCGACATGGACCTGAGGCATCCAACGGCGGTATGCCGACACGCGGCCCTTTGTTTCGATCTGGGTCTGCCAAGCCCAGTCCCGGTTCATGTCGAACATGTAATGGTTGCTTCGGCCACCCGGCCAAGGCTCATCGTGTTCCACCGTCCCCGGGTCGGCGCTGGGGACCAGCCCTGAAGTGCGGTCTTGGAAGGCCACATAGCGGTCTCGACCATCGGGGTTCACACAAGGGTCGATGATGACGACAGTCCGGTCCAGCCAAGCGCTGACATCGCGGCCGCCAACATCCTTACCTGAGACAAGGGCATGCATGGTGCGCAAGGCAGCTTCGGTGCAGACGGCCTCATTGCCGTGGACGTTGTAACTCAGCCAGACGAACACGACTCCCGGGTCATCCGCCGCAAGGCCCCTTCCCTGCGCTCGAACAAGGTTCGCTTTGCGCAATGTCTCCAACCTGTCGTGGTTTTCCGGAGACGCGATAATCAGCAATCCGAGGTCCCGAAATTCGGAGGTCTTACCGTAGTCAGACCACACCGCCCTGTCCGAAGCAGACGACAGTGCTTGGGCATAGTCCACAACTCTGTGGTGCCGGGTGAACCGGTCACCGAGCTCATAGCCAAGGAATTCGGCAGGACTGGGCACTTGTGCTGAGGCGGCCCAGCTGCATGCAATCAACCAGGCGCATGCGACAGCCAAGGCCCTCTTAAATACATTCTTCGACATCACGGGCAAATTTCGCCAAACTCAGCCAGTAGAAGGAGCATATCAGACGCAGTGACTTGACCATCGCCAGTGATGTCATTCTCACAACCAACGAGGCAGCCAAACTCCCCCAAAAGAGACAGCACATCTCCAACGGCGACAATCCCATCCCCATCCAAGTCCGCTGAACAGCTGGTGTTCGATGGTGTCCCTTCACAGCCGTAATCCGCTGCAGAACAGTCTATGTAGACGTCGTCATAAGTGGACGCATCGCCATCGTCGCAGGGATCACCCTCAAACAGGCAACTTCCGTCATTCAGGTTGGCAGAAGGGTCATAATTGCAAGCTGATCCAGAGGTGCAACCGAACACCGTGACTGGCGTTCCCAAGCAACCGTAATCCGTGCCAGTGCAGTCGGTGTACATGTCGTTGAATGTCATCGCGTCACCGTCATCGCAGGAATCGCCCTCAAAGACACAACTGCCGTCGTTTTCGTTGGCCGTGGGATTGAAGTTGCACGCCGAACCCGAGGTGCATCCTGGAACGACGATAGGCTCTCCTTCGCATCCATAATCTGGGGCGCCACAATCGGTGTAAACATCATTGAACGTTCCCGAATTGCCATCGGAGCAAGGGTCTCCTATGAAGACGCAACTGCCGTCGTTCTGGTTGGCATCTGCATTGTAATTGCAAGCAGAACTGGAGGTGCAACCCGGCACATCCACTGGGGCCTCCCAGAACCAAGCGCCGTAAACCCATTCAGGGTGGTCGATGTAAGGGTTGCGGTTGCCCTGTGCCTCCTCCACACGTTGGTTCCTGGTTAACTCCAACGCATTGACCGGGTCGTCTAGATGCCATTGGTACAACACTGCTGGATCAGCCAAGTCGGACAGGTCTCCAGCTTGGGTTGGGTAGACCGTATAGAAGTAGAAGACACAGCGTGCCACATCGCCCTTGACCTCTTCCCGCGGCTCCCAGACATCTCCAGACCCTTCGCTGAAATCATCTGGGTTGGAAGGTGTGGAGCCTGTACTCAAGTACTCCCCTCCAGACGAGACGCCATACCACTGGGCATTTCCATCTGGAACCTCTCCGTACCCGTCATTGCTGCGGGCCGAATTGGCAGATCCATGGCAGGGACGGATAGACCAGATGTCCGATTTCATCGGGCTCGAAGACCCGTAAAACGATTGGGGAACCAAGTGCTCAGCGTTGATGGGGTTGGGATAGGTGACAAAACCGCTCTCCTGCTGAAACCCTGTGTAGATACACTCAACCTCCCCTCCATCGGCGTCGACATAACCATACATCTGAATCCGCGCCTGATTGTAGCCCAAATCGTCGAAGAGCCCGTCATACCAATTGGCTTTGATCCAGGTGCGCAATGGTGCCAAAGTCAATTCACCCGGATTGTCGGGCTGAGCAAACAACACCCCGGGCATGACGAGGAGAACGAGGACCGGTACACATGTCCGGATGGAGGCAAAAGGAACTCTCAAGGCAATCCTGAAGATAACCCCATCACGGCTGCCATCGGGCATCGAGCACAAAGGCCGTGTCATTGAGTGCGCCAAGGAAGGCAAGGAGCTGCGATCGCTGTTGGCCCGACAGCACGACCGGCGCGAGTAAGCTGTCTTGGTGGGCATGACCTGCGCCACCCGAAGCATAATGATCCAGCACCTGGTCGAGCGTCGAAAAGCGGCCATCGTGCATGTATGGCGCTGTAAACCCGATGTTGCGGAGAGAAGGGATCTTGAAGGCACCACTGTCTCGAGCTGCCCCCGTCAGCCTCCACCGGCCAGGGTCGAGGGAAATGGAGTCCAAGCCGTTGTTGGCGAATCCATGGCTGGTAAACAAAGGCGGAATGTGACATCGGTCACAGCCCAATCCGCTTTCACCGAAAAGAACACCGCCCTGCGACACCGCCTTGTCCACAGACTCCCCGCTTTGCCAGCGATCCCAAAGTGCGTTTCCACTAATCAGGCTGCGCTGAAAGGTCGCCAAGGCACGGGTCATGACAAACGGATCAAGGCCCCGACCATAAGCGGCTTCGGACTGCAGAGCATAGTCATTGGCCAACTCCTCACAGGCCGTCACAATGTTGTGCGCCATCTCGGTGGATTCCTGCAAGGGAACCAGAACCTGCATCTCCAAAGAGGGCACACCGCCTTCCGACATGAAGTGGGGTTGGTAAGCGGCATTGGCCAATGTGGCTGCGTTTCGCTCTCCAACAGCACCAAACGCACCGGGAGTGATGGCCTCCGGCGCTGAAAAAGCACGCTCGGGAAGGTGGCATGTCGCACAGCTCACCGCTCCATCCACAGACAACCTCGGGTCAAAGAAGAGGCTTCGGCCAAGGGCCCACCGCACATCGGTGAACCCATTGTCCTCAGGAAATTCTGGCATGTCCCACCCTTCGGGCACCTGCAGGAAGTCCACATGGACTGGAGGAACAGGGTCAGGAACAGGAGGCGCCTTTCCACACCCCACCATCGCGAACCCCATGAGCATCAAGCCCATGCGAAGCGACGAATGAAATGAGGACGGGTTCTCCATGCGACAAATATGGAACACGACCACCCCCGATGAGGTTGCCCGGATCAAGGGGTTCCGTGAAAGACCACAGAATAATCCAGAACGGTCCACGTCTCTATGCCCTCCTCGTTCCCAGAATATCGGGGTGCCAACTCCCACCTCTCGCCAAACTACAGGAGGATCGATTCGGCATGTGGAAACAGACACGAGGGGATCCCAATCAAGGCATCAAAGCGATGTACACCGGCAGGTGATCGGATATGTACAATCCGTCGATAATGCGCTCCTCCGTGCAATACCAAAGCACGTCGCCCCCATCTACAAGAATGTGATCTATTCTCGGTGCTCCCCGAAGACCGCCCGTCTTGAATCCGGTGTATGTCCCGATTTTATCACGACAACGCTTCTTGGAAGCATCGTGCGCGTCCTCTAGCCGGCCAGCACTGAGCACATTGAGCGCCGGGGAACCCGACTCAGCATTGAAGTCGCCCAGCAGGATGTTGACATCTGCTCCACTGCCCGCCATTCGCATGGACAACATGTGGGCCGCTGCCTCACGGGCAGCGTCTCCAATGTGGCTGAAGTGAGAGTTGATGACCCGAATCACCTTTCCAGTTTGACGGTCGTGGAGCACCACCACGGTCGCAATCCTCGGCAATGCCGCATCCCACCCTATCGACCCCACTTTTTTGGGCGTAGGGCTCAGCCAGAGGGTCTCGGCATGAATCCGGTCGAACCGGTCCCGGTTCCAGAAAATGGGACAGGCCTCCCCCTCCATACCCCCCTTTTCAAACCATTCAGCGCCATTGTCTCTGCCCTCCCCATAAGCGTCGTGTCGATCAAGCCCGGTAACCAAGTCTTCCATCTGGTTGGCGAGAACCTCTTGGAACCCCATCACATCAAACCAGGACACCGTGCTCAATACCATTTCCCGACGCGCATCCCAAGACAACGGGTCTGCTGGATTGTCATAGCGGATGTTGAATGTCATCACCGCCATTTCGTCCGGGTGTTGCGCAGAGGCCTGGTGGAAATTCAGAAGACTGAGCATCAGCGAAAGGCCCAAATAGAGGTAGCGCAACATTATGGCCAAGTTAGCTCCGTCCCCGGGCGTATTTTCGCGGCTCCACCGGCATTTGCCACATTGTCCAGAACCTTGGCCCGCAAGTCCCGCCTCTTTCACAAAGGCACCCTTCTTGAACTCGACATCCTCGACGTCGCCTTTGGCGGCAAGGGCATCGCAAAGGTGTCCACCGAAGAAGGGGAGTTCACGGTATTCGTCCCCAATGCCATTCAGGGCCAACGCGTCCGGGCAAGGGTATCGCGCTGCAAACGCCGTCATGCGGAAGCCCGCATCACGGCGGTGCTCCAACGGGCACCAGAAGAAACCGAGAGCCCCTTTCAAGCCATCCCTGGCGCACCCTACATCACCCTTCCCCTCGCTGCACAACGCGCCTGGAAAGAGCGAACGACGCTCGATGTCTACCGACGGATAGGGGGCATTTCCAACTTGGAGGAAAGCTATGGCGGCTGGGTGGACTCCCCTGCTGGATTCCACTATCGCAATAAGATGGAATACAGCTTCGCTGCCATCGGAAGGCAACCTGGAGACGACCCAGATGCAGAATTCGAAGATGGCTTCTTCCTTGGATTCAAAGCCCGCGGCACGTGGTGGGCCGTAGAAAATATCGAAGGAGACAGCGGCCTGTTCGATTCGGTGTTCGAGTCCCTAATCAAGGACATCCGCCAATGGTGTGAAGACTCCGAATTGCCCCCTTGGCACGCCCCCAAACGCGAGGGGTTTTTTCGCTTTCTCGTGGTCAGAAGAAGCATCACGGCCGACGAGTTGCTCGTCAACTTGGTCACGACAAGTGACGGCCTCGAACGCTTCGACTCGGCTGCCTTTGAGTCTAAATTGAAGGCGCGTCTGGGCGATCGATTGGCGGGCTTCACCCACACACTCAATGACGACAAAGGAGAACGGGTCGAAACACGAGATGGCCAGACCCACATGGTGGCCGGCAGAGACCATGTGGTAGAGGAGCTCCACGGCCTTGCATTCGAAATCCGAATGCGCAGCTTTTTTCAAACCAATCCGCGGTGTGCAGAGCGCCTGTATGCCCAAGTGATGGCTTACGCTTATGCAGAACCAAAGCCAGAGGTAGACGCTTCTGACCCCATCACAATGGACTTGTTTTGCGGAACAGGGACCATCGCCCAACTTCTGGCAAGACACGGGGGACCCAACACATCTGTGGTCGGTGTCGACCTTGTGGAAGAGGCCATTCAGGACGCCAGAAGAAGCGCCGAACGCAATGGCGCCGAGGGCCTTCAATTCCACGCAGCCGATGTTGGCAGGTTTTTGTTGGACCATCCAGAATACAAGGGCCGAATCAGCACGATTGTCTTAGACCCTCCACGAAGTGGAATCAGCCCAAAATCCCTTCGCAAAGTGATTCGACTGCGGGCCAAGAGGATCGTCTACGTCAGCTGCAATCCCGCCACGCAAGCGCGTGATCTGGTTACACTTCGCGATGCTGGCTATGGAATGAAGGCCTTCAAATTGGTGGACCAATTTCCACATACGGCCCACATCGAAGCTGTGGCCCTGTTGGAATTCGACTCAACCATCGCGCTGCAAACGACCGGAAAACCCGACATTGCCAAATCATGACTGCGGAGACCACCAACCAAGAAGCCGTGATCCTCGACGCCCAGCGCATCGATCGGTGTGTAGAGAGAATTGCACGACAAATTCTCGAGGACCATCACACGGCTGGCCAGCTGACTGTGGCAGCGATCAACGGACAGGGAGAGGTTCTTGCACGCAGAATCTCCTCAGCCCTGCGAGACATTGCATCCAATGAAATCATGGACTGCATCCTCACCATGGACAAGGACAACCCCTTGGACCACCCCATCGCCCTGACTCAAGTCAACGGCGAACCGTGCGACGCAGGCGCCCTTGCCGGCTCTGTGGTCATCGTGGTGGACGATGTCCTGAACAGCGGCCGGACCCTTCTCCATGCCGTAGCCCAGATGCTGCCTGCACGTCCCGCTCATGTTGGAACCTGCGTCTTGGTGGACCGCATCCATCGTCGTTTCCCCGTTCGTGCGGATTATGTCGGCAAAAGCCTCAGTACAAATCTCAAGGCGCATATCGACGTCAGGCTCAATGGCCCTGGTCCGGATGAGGCGGTCCTGATGGATTGAACCAAGACCTCCCCTCTACAAGGCTTCGAACCGACTTCATCCGGTCCAAATCGAAATGGCGGGCATCGACGGTGATGTGAGCGCGTTCATAATGGGCCTCCCTGCCGGCGAGGTGATCGGCCACGAAGGCCGACAGCTCACCCTCTGGGACACCCGCAATCAGTGGCCGCTGGTCAGATCGCCCACGCAACCTCTCCACCAAGGATTCCGCCGGCATTTTTAAATACACAACCGTGCCATGATCCAGCATAAAGTCCATGTTGGCCCCATGGCACGGGGTGCCGCCCCCTGTGGAAATGAGGGCGTTGGGATTGTGCGCCACCAGCTCCCGCAAAATGTCGCACTCCATGCGTCGAAACTCAGCTTCTCCGCGGTGATCAAAAAGCGCTGAAATGCTGCTCTCGTGACGTTCCCGGAGCGCAGAATCCGTATCCAAGAATGGGAGCTCCATCAATTTGGCAAGCCGAGACCCACTTGAGCTCTTTCCCACCCCCATGTAGCCCACGACGAAAACCCGCTTCTCCTCCATGGTCCAAAAATACGACCGCCCCGATGCGCCAGATGGTCTGTCAATGGCGCACTGCGGCGCAACCAAATTCTAAAAGAGCGGAATGCGCCAAGGCACCGCATTGAATGAATGCGCTCAGGCCATCTGACGGTCAAACCACATCGACCTGAAATAAAACCCTCCCCTCTAGATGGCCTTCGAGGCGGTCTCCATGCCGAATCGGCCCCACCCCTGCTGGGGTCCCAGTAAACAGGACATCGCCCGTCTTCCAGGTGCTATATCGGGACACATGGGCAATCAATGCATCGACTGAGAAAAGCATGTCTGACGTATACCCAGATTGTACCACCTCTCCGTTTTTCAAAAGATGGAAAGAGAGGTTCTGAATGTCTCCACCGACGTCTGCCAATGGGATAAAGTCCTGAGATATCACTGCTGAACCATCGAATGCCTTGGCCTTTTCCCAAGGCTTTCCCGACGCCTTTAATTCCGTCTGCACATCACGGGCTGTAAAATCAATGCCAAGACCAACTGTGGTGTAGCAACGGCCTGCATGCTCCTCTTCAATCCACTTGGCTGCGCGGTCCATCCGCACCAACAACTCCACCTCGAATTGACAGTTCTGCGTCCATTCAGGAATGGCAAACGGATGGTCCCTGTGGAGGACGGCACTTTCCGGCTTAAAGAAAAACATCGGCTCAGACGACACAGCGTTGCCGAGTTCAGCCGCATGTTGGGCATAATTTCGACCGATACAGACAATTTTCATGGGGCAAAAATGGGCCAATGTGGAATGGCCCCGATGTTCTGTTCAATCCATCAACAGCCGGATCTCCACTCGCCGGTCAAAAACACCCCCCCATTCTGGTCGACTCTCTCCAAAATGCGCAGAAGCCACCCGGTCTGCAGACACCCCCCTTTCCAGCAAGTAGTAGCGCACCACCTGGGCCCTTCTGCGGCTGAGTTCCATGTTGGTGTGTGGATTTCCAGAAGCATCGCTGTGCCCGGTCACAAGGACCCGCAATTCAGGCCTGGCAGCCAGCCATTCAACCAAGGTGTTCAATCCATACTCAGCACTGAGGCTCAAGGCCGCGCTGCCCTCGGGAAACTGAAGAGAAAAAGACCCAGGCAAGCCCGAGGGAAAGGCTGCGCTTTGACCTGGCGTCCAACCTCCATCCGCACCGGGTATGGGAAAACCGCCCCCTGAGGGAACGCCAGGACGACCCAATGTTTCCCGCTCCAAAGATTCTACCCTCAATATGAGCTCTTGAATTGCCGACTCCAAGGACCGAAGTGCTCCATCCTCGCTCTGCAATGAACCGAGACCGTCTAAACTGCTTTCGTCTCTTGCCCCGCCTCCAAAGTCAGGGAGCGGCTCTGGCCGGAGGGGATCACTTCCCCCCTGTAAATCCTGCCAATCTCTCACGAGGTCCGACCTTGCTTCTGCCCCGGCTGACAAGAAACCATTGGCGTACACCCCCACATCCATGGCGATGAGAATCATGGCATCTTGGATGGCCCGCTCGACCTTGTAATACTTCCAGTCTCGTTCCGACCAGCCCCGTGGTGTTGGGCCCAACGTCATCCCATCCAGACTGGACAACCCTTCAATCACCCGCCCAGAGAACCGACGGAATTCAGCGAGCTCCCCTTCGAAATAATAGGGCGCCGAGGCGCGGACCACATCCCGAAGGGTCCGCACCAGTCGATTCGGAGACGTGCGGATTCGCACCGAGTTTTCCTCAAGGATAATTTCAGATTGCAGGCGGGCCTCCAGCACATCGATAACGAGCGCTTGGTACCGCGCCACCGCCAGGTCACTTCTGCCCTGGCCCAACGCGCTCCAACCCAAAGGCTGAACACACAGCAAGACCAACGCAACCCTCAGAATACCAAAACAATGGCACGGCATAGCGTCGCCAATTTAACTCATTATGGCGGTGCCATTGACACCGATGACGAAGCGGTGGATCACTTTCCTCGTCCCCGAAGCACAATCCAAACGGTGTAGGCCAAAATCTTGAAGTCCAAGCTGAGTGACATGTTCTCCATGTAAATCAAATCAAACCGGAGCCGCTGAACCATCTGATCCACATTCTCGGCATAGCCGTATTTCACCTGACCCCAGGACGTAATGCCCGGACGCACCTTATGGAGGTGCCGATAGTGAGGCGCCCTCTCTGAAATCAAATCGATGAAGTGCTGACGCTCTGGGCGCGGCCCTACCAAGGACATCTCCCCCACCAAAACATTGTAAAACTGAGGAAGCTCATCCATACGTGACTTGCGCAAAAACCGGCCAAAAGGGGTGATCCGCGGGTCGTTGTCTCGGGACAGCTGCGGTCCTTGCTCCTCGGCATTGGTGTACATGGACCGGAACTTGTGAATGATGAACGGGCGTCCCCAGCGACCGACCCTTTTCTGGTGAAACAACATCGGTCCGCTGGACCCCAATTTGACCCCAGTGGCAATCACAAAAAGCAGGGGAGACAGGAGCAACAGCGCAAACAAACTGGCCACCACATCGATGGACCGCTTGACGGCCACCTGCCATGTCGGCATCATTTCCTTGCGGATGGCAATGAGGGGCGCGCCAAAAAGACTGTGCATTCGAACCGATCCAGACAGGATGTCGTAGATGTCCGGAACGATCTTGATGCCAATTCCCAACCCCTCAAGTTCGTTGAGAATGGGCTCGATATCTCCATGATCAGAGCTCCGCATGGCCAAAATGACCTCCTCTACCTGCTCCTTTCGCACAATGGACGTCAACTCCTTGCTGGTCCCCAAACAGGGAATCCCCTCGAGTGTGCGACAGCTCTCATCCCCTACCCCCACGAACCCAACAAAACGAAACCCTGGGTTTCGGCGCAGCGCTCGAATTTCTCGCACCATTTCAGTCGCCTCCTCATTGCAGCCCACAACCAAGGTGTTGAACGCAATCTCTCCCCGGTGCACCCGCTTGACCGTTCGGGTCGTCATGGGGAGCCGAACCAAAAGCACCGATGTGACTTGCGCGCCCAGCAAAACCAAAAGGGACTGGTAATACTGTGTGTAGGTGCTGATTTGGTCATCCAGAATGAGCACAAAAAACAAGGTCAAAGCCCCCAGCAAACTCACCCACAACACCTGTCCCACCTCCTGGGACCTGTGCCGCCGGAACGGCTCCGAATGCATGCCCGCCAGACCGTAAAGTCCTACCCAGAACATGGGGACAAAGACCAAACCGACCACGAAATTTCCGTCCCCCAGAATTTGAGCAGGAACCCAATTTTCCAAGAAGGCTGGGGCCAATTCAAGAAACCGCTTTCTGAAGATGTACAGCGTCGTCCACGCGGCACCCGAAGCCAACACATCCCCCAGCACGTATCTAAAACCTGCCCAACGGATGGCCCTATACGTGATGGGCTTAGCCACTTGAGGATGTACAGCGGGGTCGGGCAACATCCTCAATAGGTTAGAATGCGAAGATTGTCCAAGCCCACAGAGCCAGAGAACCGACCCGATTGCAGAAAACACTCGAAGTAGACCTCAAAATGATCGGCTGTTCCCTGGGCCATAACCAAGGGTTCCAAATCGATGTAAATCTTGTTCCAGACCGGGTTCAAACC
>CAXHAW010000020.1:0-13320 GCA_964014525.1 uncultured bacterium | reverse complement strand
CCGTTCGTTTTCGCCCGTGACCATGACGCCCCGATGGTTTGTCAAACCGCTTGAGATCATCTTGGCCCACCACATCGCCGAACAAAGCGTCCTCCGGAGCCGCTTCAACCTGAACCGCGAACCCAGTCAAGTCATCTGGCCGCTCTCCCCGTTCGTTCATGCTGATGATATCCAGCACATCATCCACTTCGATGGGCACCGGAGAAGCGCCCAACTCATCGAAATACTGGAACCACATCTTGCCCCCAAAAATGTCCGTCTTGAAATGCCCTGCCTTTCCCTTTCGGGTCAATAGCTTGGTGCTTGGGGGAGGAAATTTCGCACCCGCTTCTTTGTATTGGTCTAGCTCAAAATTGAGGCAACACTTCAATTTCCCGCATTGCCCCGACAGCTTCTGGGGGTTGAGAGACAACTGCTGGTATCGAGCAGCCCCCGTCGAAACACTTCGGAAGTCGGTCAACCAAGTGGAACAACACAACTCCCTGCCGCAGACACCAATACCGCCTAACCTGGCTGACTCCTGCCTGGCCCCGATTTGACGCATCTCAATGCGGACCTTAAATGCCGCCGCGAGGGCCCTGACCAGCTCGCGGAAGTCGACTCGATTTTCCGCCGTGTAATAGAAGGTACACTTCCGGCCATCCCCTTGAAACTCTGCATCTCCCAGCTTCATCTCCAACCTGTGGTCCGCCACAATTCGCCTTGCTTGAGACAGGGCTTTTTCCTCTCGGTTCCGGGCATCCTGCCAGCCATTGATGTCCTCGATCGTCGCTTTGCGCAGAACGCGTTTGATCTCGTGGGTGTCCTTCACCCCTTTTGATTTCATCTGGGCGCGAACGAGTTCTCCGGTTAATGACACGATGCCCATGTCCTCCCCAGGACTGACATCGACAACCGCTACATCTCCAGTTTGGACCCGGCGGCCTTGCCCAATCCGGAAGAACCCCTTCCGGTTTCGCTTGAACCGCACCTCCACAATATCGAAAGGCCGCTGGCCCTCGGGGATGGGCACCCCCTCAAGCCAATCAAATACGGTCATCACATCGCAAGCACAACTGCCGCAATTGCCATTGGACCGACACCCTTTTGGCTTGCCGTCCGCGCCTTTACTGCATGATCCACAGCCCATCTCCCTTGCTCGCGATTCGCCCTCCAAAACGCATTGGAGGCTCTTCCGAATATAAGAAGGGGACAACGCCTCTATTGGGGGCGGTGAAGAAGTTCCATCATCCGCATGCTCAAATCCAAAAACACGGTTCGTCCATATACGTTTCCGGCCACTTCTCTTGCTGCACGCTCCAACCCTGACTGCATGTCAAGCACATTTCCGTGGTGTATGAACGGGGCGAACTTCTCTGCGAATGTCCGCTCCGCTGCACGGAGTCGAACTGCTCTCGCCGCTCCATAGTTTCCGACGATGCACTGACGAACCAGATGGAGGGCATAGGCCAAGAATGCCTTTTGAGACTCCCGGCCCAAGTCATGAAAACGGTCGGCTATTCCAGCGGCTTTCCTTCCATCCCGTGCGAAACAGGTGCGCATCCACTCAATGAACATGCTGAATTCTTCTGCTGAGTCGCTTTGAATAAGACGCCGTGCCTGCGCCAGATCGCCCTCGCAAAGCGCCACAGCATCCTGGGTGGCATCGGCCTCACCTCCCTCCGCCTTGAGCCGGTCCGAAATCCGATCCGCAGAAATGGGCGGTATGGACAAAATTTGGGTTCGAGAAAGGATGGTCGCCAGCAGGGATTCCGTGTTGTCGGCCAACAGGATGAACAAGGTTTTCTTTGGCGGCTCCTCCAACAGCTTGAGCAATTTGTTGGCTGTGTCCACACGCATCATGTGGGCCCCCCATATGATCTGAACCTTCCAGCCACCAGCGTGGGCCGTCAGAGACAACCGTCGCAGGATGTCCGCTGCCTCATGGACTGAGATGAAGGGCTGCTTGTTACCGAGTGACATGCGGTCCCGGAGGTCATGCATATCAAAATGCGGCCCCAGCTCCATCACCGCCTCCCGCCAAACGTCGAGTTGGTCGCTGCTCAAGGCTTTGTCCTTGCCGGCAGGCTTGGCCACGGGAAAAGTGAAGTGAAGATCGGGGTGCTGTAACTGGTCGTGCTGCAAGCAGGACCGACACGTTCCACAGGGTCCGGAAGAGGATGCGATTTCTGTGCAATGCAAGCGGCGCGCAAGGGCCAATGCGAGGGCAAGGCCCCCACGGCCGGGTGCGCCAGTCAGCAACATCGCATGCGCCAGCGAACCGTCTTCCGCATGACGCGAAAGCCGCTCCGTCAGTGCTTCCTGACCGATCGCCTCCATGAGCACTTCTGCCATGGCTCGAAGATAGCCGGCATCACCCTGCCGACGGCGTCCACCGCAAACCGACCCGCCAATCTCGCCCCGGGGCACTGATGCCGGAGGAAAAGACCTTGTAATGGCGGTCCATGAAATTGTGCAGGCCCATGCTCAACGTGATGCGCTCGGACAGACGGGCATCTAAGTCAATGCCCGCCGTCCACCATGCAGGCGTGCCGGCGGCAGTCGCCTCTGCTGGGTTGTCCGTATTTCCGGGACCATAGTCCTCCAGTCGCTTCCATCCGCTCCAGTGCAAGCGGGCATGAACGGTCAACCACTCGCCACTTCGGGAGGCCGACGCCATGCCAAATGCGGGCGGAATGTGCGAAAGTGATGCGCCCTGACCATTGCGTCCACGGGTGATGTTCAAGGTCGCTCCCAACCGCCAGCCGCCCGACACTTTGTAACGGGCCTGCCATTGGAGCCCGATGATGGATGCCCTGCCGACATTGGCGTTAACTTGAATCAGGTTCGTGTCCCCCTCCACCACCAAGGTCTGGATGACCATGCCGTCAGAAGAGACAAACGACGTGTCGACGGCCTGAATGGCATCTTTTAAAACCGTGGCGAATCCGCTTGCCTGAACCGAAAATTTGTGGCTCCGATTCCGCCAAAATCCGCCGATCTCTGCGCTGTGCAATCGCTCGGGTCGCAGGCTGTCCCCTGGCACAATCGCAAACCCGTCCTTGGCCCGAACCTTGCCCACATCATCCACGTTTGGATTGCGAAATGCCGAGGCCAGTGTGGCGTGACCTCGCCATTGATTGTGGCCCTGCCACCGAAGGGTTGCACTCCCTGTAAGGGCCCCCCGGTTGTACCCAACATTGGTTAACGGGCCAACCCCCAGATCGGCAAGGGGGAACCCGTCCAGATCATCGAAGCGGGCCTCCAACCAACCACGGGTATACCGCGCAGCACCATGAATCTTCATGGATTTCCAATTCCTTGCAGCGCCCCCATAAACGGAAACAGACCCCATCGTTGCTCCTCCATTGGGGTATCGGGTCAAGATGGACGCCGCCAACCGTTGGCTGTCCGCCCTTCGTTCCATCCAAGCCTCAGACCGGACACGATGGTGGTCCCAATGTGCGCCGTACGAAACGTTCCAAGGGCCCAAGCTGTAATCCATGTCCAACTGGGCCCCCAACACATCCACGTCCTCTTTTTGGACCTCCCTCTCCTGGGACCCGAAGCGGGCCTTCCAACGGCTTTCTTCGACCTTTTGCCAGTATGGCGCCAAGGTCACATTGCCCCACCCGCGGAAGCGAGAACGGAAGCGAAACGACACCAATGACCGCCGTTGAGGGCCATAGTCCCACTGGGCCCATTTGGGCCCTCCTTCAGGAGCAAGGTCGTTGAGCCGGTCAAACCGCGGCACATTGGAACTTATGCTGTGTTGGAGATTCAACTCTACGTGCCGCTCCATGCTGCCAAATCGGACCTTCTGAACAACATCGGTCTGGTTGTATCCCGTTCCGAGCTGCAGGTGTTCCACGGCATTGCTGTCGGCCACATCTGCCACAGTCAGCCCATCGATTTCCGTGCGAACCCCCCAAGGGACCCGGCCCCATTCAGCATCTCCGTGCGGGCGCCATCGGCCCATTCTCAAATCGCCATAACGCTTGTGTGTGACACTGGTGAATGTAGCCCATTGGCGTTGCGTTGCTTCGGCATCAGCATGGAACATGGTGCCTCGTGATGCCGAGCTGAATCCGCTTTGGGCGCGGGCCTTGCTGCCCTCTTTCCAAGCGGGGTTTCTCGTCCGATAGTGGATGACCCCACCGAGTGCATCACTTCCGAATTGCACTGAGCCCGCTCCATGGCGAACCTCCACTTCCGATACGGCAAAAGGGTCCACGGTCATTGCGTTCTGAAGGTGGCCACTGCGGTATATGGCGTTATTGAGCCGGACACCGTCTACAACGAGCAGAATCCGATTGGCCTCGAAGCCCCGGAGGACAGGCGACCCCCCGCCTTGTTGGCTCTGCTGCACCATGACTTGACCGGATTCCCGAAGAAGCGTGGCCGCATTGGCCGAAACCTCCCGAGAAATAGCGTTGGCCGAAATTCGACTGACTGTCTCGGGCCCCATCTTCTGTCGCGAGGGCACCGCTGCAGCCACGACCACCTCAGAGAGGTTGACCGATGCTGCTGCAAGCTTGACCTCCAGGTCGAGGTAAGGTTCCGGCATGGCCACCGAACGCGTGCCAAAGCCCAAGCTGCGAATCTCCAGCGTGTCTCCCTGCCGGATGAGGCTGTCCAAATGCAGGCGGCCCTCCAAGTCGGTCATTCTCGCTGTCCCTTCTTTGTTTCGGATGACCGCGGCCGGGACGGGGTTTCCCTCCTCATCCTTGACCTCGATGACCTGACCCGATGCCTGAATTGGGACAAGAAACAAAGCCAATACCCCAACCAGCAGGAGCAATCCCAAGCCCTCAATCCGCAAGAACGGTCCTGAGGACGTCCCAAGAGCGAAGCGCCTTGGGCGATGAGAGATGGAGCTGGAGGTAGTGCACATGCTGGAGCACAAGCCGGTTTCGAACATCGGATGGGATCGGTTGCGCCCGAATCTTATCAATTTCCGTGCCTTGAATGCGAAGAAACGCGGTCGCGTCCGATGCAGAAAGAAAATCATCCCCTATTGATTGCCCTGACTCCCACTCTGCCGTGGCCAAGTTGAAACGACCCTTGCCCGGCGGCGCTGCCAATGGGGCGTCGGGTTTTAAACCCTGAACCCAAACCGCCTCGACGAGAAAACACAAGTGCAAGCGTGTATATGCCGACTCGTTTTCGAGCATTTCCGCCGTGCGCCAAAGGGCATCGAACAACGCGGGGTGTGGGGCATCCTGCTCAACCGTCCTCAGGACCACTTCCGCCAGAAACATGGCCACGGCCGAACGGGGCACTTCCAAGAGGGTGCGCTGCTGGGGGAGGGGGCGTTCAGCTCGGTCGAAACGATGCAAATCACCCTTCAGGGTCCGGAGCCGGAGCAGGTGAAGCATGGACAACGGCGCATGCAGATTTCTCGACCGCCTTGCACCCTTCGTCCCCTCTCTGACCAGACAGCCAATGATGCCTTGACCTCGTGTAAACACCTTGAGGATGGCCACCCCATCCTTGTGGCGGATGGTGCTCAGCACAATGGCCGGCTCTCGGTTCACCTTCTCCCCGCTCAATCCTCTTCGTTGTCGGGTTCGAACAGGTTTCCGATCAGATCGCCAAATGTCACATCGCTTCCCACCACGGATTGGCCAATCTCATTGTAGGCCGCGAGGCCATGCAACACAAACTCCATGTTGGCCAGGGCCTCCTCTCGACCCACTCCCGGACAATACTTGCCAACCACCTCACGAAGCCCTTCCACTGATTCCAACGCCGCAGCGTAATCGGCGTCGCTCTGGTCGCGCATTACAGAAAGGTCCTGACGATTGAACCAAGCCACTATGGGCTGGTAAGGATCGTCCACCTTGCCCCGTTTCACGGACTCTAGGTCCGGAAAAACAGTCGGGAACTCGCGCCGAATGGCCTTGCTCACCAGAGCGAGTGCCACGCCTGCTGCGCCCTCCTGTTCCCCCTCGTAGACCAACTCCACCTTTCCGTTGACTGCCGGCACGACGGCCAACAAATCTGTCACACGAACAGTGGTCCGATCCACACCTTGCCGCAAAGCCCGCAGCTCACCCGCGGCCACGAGATGCTCCAGTGCGCTGATCGGCAAGCGAGCAGACACGCCGCTCTTCTCGTCAATGAACTCGCTGTCTCTGGCCTCGAAGGCAATTCGTTCCAAAACCCGGCGCACGACCATGGGGACCGCCACCCTTTCGGTTTGTCCAGACTGCCAAGATGCCTCCTGGTCTGTAATGGCCATGGCCTCCTCCAATGAAGCAGGATAATGCGTCAAGATTTGACTTTGGATGCGGTCCTTGAGCGGGGTGATGATGGCGCCCCGATTTGTGTAGTCTTCTGGATTTGCCGTAAACACAAACTGAATGTCCAGGGCGAGCCGCATTTGGAACCCGCGGATTTGGATATCACCCTCTTGCAGGATATTGAACAATGCAACTTGGATTCGCGGTTGCAAATCGGGCAATTCATTGATGGCAAAAATGCAGCGGTGGCTTCGGGGAATGAGGCCATAATGCAAGGCACGTGGGTCACTGTAATCCAAGCCCTCGTTGGCCGCCTTGATGGGGTCAATGTCCCCAATGAGATCGGCAACACTCACGTCCGGAGTTGCCAACTTCTCGACGTAACGCGCTGAGCGGTGAAGCCAACTTATCGGGGTCTCGTCACCCGATTTTTTCACCAGTTCACGTCCCTGCTCCGTGATGGGTGCCATTGGGTCCTCTGGCAAAGGGGAGCCCGTCAGCACGGGAACCCATTCATCGAGCAGGTCAGTCAAACCCCTGGCAATTCGGGTTTTGGCCTGGCCTCGCAAACCGAGAAGGTTGATGCTGTGCCCCGCAAGCAAGGCGCGTTGCACATCGGGCAAGACGGTGTCGTCATAGCCGACAATGCCCTCGAACAAGGGGTCGCCGCTTTGCAAGCGCTCAATGAGGTTGGCACGGATCTCGGTGGAGATGGTCTGTGGAGCATATCCTGAGGCGCGAAGGGCACCGAGGGTGTGAATTTTTGGAGAGGAAGTCATGTTGAGTCTAGTGTGCACGGCCCCGGCGGTTGCGTTCGAAGTCGGCAAAAATCGTATCGCCCAGGCCTTTGAGACCGGTGAAGAACGCCCGTCCATTGTTGGCCTCGGTTAAGTCCGATACGAACTTCTGAAGGGCGGGATCCGTCGCAATCATGAAGGTGGTTATCGGGACACCCAGCTTTCGGCATTGCCTGGCCAGGTTGTGGCATTTACCCGTGATGTAAGGGTCGAGTCCCCAGCTGTTCTTGTAGTACCCATCCGCTTCCTTCAGGCAACTGGGCTTGCCGTCCGTGATCATGAAAATCTGGCGATTGGGTGTTTTTCTGCGGCGGAGAATATCCATGGCCCGTTCTAGACCGGCAACTGTGTTTGTGTGAAAAGGGCCCACCTGCAGATAGGGCAGATCAGCGATGGAGATTTCCCAAGCATCATCGCCAAACACCACAATATCCAAGGTGTCCTTCGGGTACTTTACCATGACCAGCTCGGCCAGGGCCATCGCCACCTTCTTGGCTGGGGTGATCCGATCTTCCCCGTACAAAATCATGCTGTGGCTGATGTCAATCATCAGGACCGTCGACGTCGTACTTCTGTGCTCTCGGTCCTCCACAACGAGGTCGTCCTCAGTCATGCGGAAGCCGCCTCGTCCGCTCCGGGTGCCAGGGCCATGGTGGATTTGTGCATTGCGAAGGGACGCGCCGAAATCAACTTGATCCAACTTGTCTCCAAACCGATAAGGCCGGCGGTCTTCGTTGGGCTCATCGCCCTGCCCTCGCTCATTGGTTCGGTGGCGACCTTGATCTCCCTTTCGGAGGTTGCCGAATATTTGATCCAGCGCCCTTTTACGCATGTGCTGCTCGCCGCGGGAGCCGAGTTCCACTCCCCCTTTTTTGGAGTCTGTCGCCTCCCTGAGATAGCCCTTGGCCTTGAGCTCCTCCTTGAAATCATTCAATGTATAGTCTGGCTCGGTCAGTCCATATTGGTCGTCCAAGGCCCGCATCCAATCCATCGCCTCGTCCACATCCCCACTGGTGTGGGTGACGACTTCGAGGAACACCTCTAGAAGGCGCTCGAAAGGCGATTTTTTGTTCTCGTCGGGGCGGAGTTCGTGAAATTTGAGTCCAAGCATGGGTCGGGAGCCGAAGCTAATGAGGGAACCCGTCAGGCCCCGCGCGGTTCAACCGTCAGCCACAAACTCAAAACACACATGTATCAACGAACAGTCAGGGGCCGTGGGTGTTAACTTCATCACTGAAAGTGCATTGCCTTCCATTCCAATCTAAACCCGTTTTGAATCCCCGTTCGACCAAATCATGACTTCGGATACGCCAGCCTACGAGCATCGACGGATGTACACCCGGCCTGTCCGAATTGGCGGAGTTACAGTGGGAGGAGACGCTCCCATTGTCCTGCAGTCCATGACCACGGCGGACACGATGGACATAGATGCTACCGTCGCAGAATCACTCCGTATGATTGAAGCCGGATGCCAGATTGTACGGATTACTGCACCGAGCAGGCGGGAAGCCGTTGCACTTGGAGAGATTCGCACAAGACTGGATGAAGCGGGACACCATGGCGTTCCGCTGGTTGCCGACATCCACTTCACCCCGCATGCGGCAGAAATTGCCGCCGACCACGTAGAGAAAATCAGGGTCAACCCCGGGAATTACGCGGACAAGAAAAAATTCGAAATCCTCGAATACACTGAAGACGCCTACGCCGAAGAATTGACCCGCATACGTGAACGCTTTGCGCCGTTGGTTCGAAAGTGCAAGGTGCTGGGCAGGGCCATGCGAATCGGAACGAACCACGGTTCGCTTTCAGACCGCATCCTCAGCCACTACGGCGACACCCCGCTGGGCATGGTGGAAAGTGCCATGGAATTCCTGCACATCTGCCGAGATGAGGACTACCACGACATTGTCCTGTCCATGAAAGCAAGCAACCCGCAGGTCATGGTGCAAGCCTACCGATTGCTCGCCGATCGCATGCGGGCAGAGGACATGGCCTATCCACTGCACCTCGGTGTGACTGAAGCAGGAGAGGGAGAGGACGGGAGAATTAAAAGCGCTGTCGGCATTGGCACCCTACTGGCAGAAGGGCTCGGTGATACCGTTCGCGTGTCTTTGACGGAGCCGCCAGAAGCTGAAATTCCGGTCGCCCGACTGCTCGTGGATCTCGCCGGAGAGGGATGGGCAGAACGCGACCCGTTGGCTGAGTCCACACGGGCCCCGGAAGGCCATGACCGGTATGGTTACACCCGTCGCCACACCGCGCCTGCTGGCTCTGTTGGGGGGACGCAAGTTCCCGTCGTTTGTCACGACATGACCGGACGCCCACTGACAACGGCCGGACTGTTTGGTCTCGGCCACCGTTATCGTCCAGAACTCGACAAATGGGCCGCAGACGATGCCGCTTGCGACTTCATCTTCATCGGAGAACGCACTTGCGACTTTGCATTGCCAGGCTGGCTATCGGCCATTCAAGACGGAAAAACGTGGGCACAACACGGTGGCCGCACCGAACGTCATCACCCCTTGTGGACAATAGCGGCCTTTGAGTCTGCCCTCAAATCAGGAGAACTAGACCCCCAACTCAACCTTCTTGCAGTCGATGCGGATGAATTGACCGTGGAACGCGCCATGGAACTGGCCGCCCTGAGAGACGAGCCCCTTGTGCTTCTGTTGTCCACCCGACAAAAAAACGTCCTCGCTTCATTGCGCGCAGCATTCTTTCGGCTTGCAGAATCCCGCTGTGCCCTCCCTGTCATACTCAGACACGACTTGTGTGGAAGAACCGCCGAGGCGGTGCAACTCAAAGCCGCTGCCGATCTCGGCGGGCTCCTTCTCGACGGATTCGGAGACGGCCTTTGGATTGCTGGTGATGTGGGGCTCGAAGGCGGACTTCAAGCACTGAACCGCACCGCGTTTGGTATCCTTCAGGCCACGCGCACCCGAATCAGCCGCACCGAATACATCAGCTGTCCCTCTTGTGGACGGACCCTCTTCGATTTGCAGGAGACCACAGCCAAAATCCGTGCGGTGACCGATCACCTCAAGGGAATCAAAATCGGCATCATGGGCTGCATCGTCAATGGACCAGGCGAAATGGCTGACGCCGATTATGGCTATGTCGGCACAGGACCAGGAAAAATCACACTTTACAAGGAAAAAGAGGTGGTCCAACGCAACGTCCCCGAAGCAGAGGCCGTCGATGCGCTCATCGACCTCATTCGCTCACATGGGGACTGGGTGGAGACACCGGACCAAGCCAGTGCCTCTGCTTGATCACGATCCAAGCCACCCCAAACGTGATGGCCACATCGGCGACGTTGAAGATGGGCGGAAAGATTTCGTGACCAGCCCATCCATCCACAGGCCACCATGATGGCCAACGCACTGTGATGTGCAGCATGTCGACCACATTTCCGCGAAACCACGGCGCATAACTGCCCCATTCGCTCTGCCAAGACCAGGTTCCGGGATGTGCAAAAGAGCTTCTGCTAAACAACCTGCCATAGAACACGCTGTCCACAATGTTGCCCGCTGCACCTGCCAGAATCAAGGCCAAAGCTTGTCGAAAACCCCGAGGAGAGCCGGTCCGCCCGATGTTTCTGAGGTGAACCGAGAGAAAGACCACGGCCACGATACGGAAAGCTGTCAGGACATACTTCCCTGTGGTTCCCGGAAGGGCCCACCCGAAGGCCATGCCATCATTCTCAATGAACTGGATATCGAAAGCCCCAGGGATCCACGTCACCTTCTCAGCGAGGGCAAAGGACAACTTGATGCCCACTTTGACGGCTTGGTCCAGAACCAATACAGCCGTCACAATCCACGCCGCGTGGGCGGGACGTGTATCAGAACTCAACGCCCCTGGTCCTGCTGGTTCTTGGCCTCGATGGACATGGTGGCGTGCGGCACGAGACGCAAACGCTCTTTGGCAATCAGCTTGCCCGACACCCGACAAATACCGTAGGTTTTGTTCTTGATCCGAAGCAAGGCATTCTCGAGGTTCATGATGAACTTTCTCTGGCGTGCCGCCAACTGGGCGGTCTCCTCACGGCTCATCGTATCGCTGCCGTCCTCCATCATCTTGAAGGTTGGTGCGGTGTCTTCTGTTCGGTTGTCATCCTCATAAGAGAGGGACCGCTGCAATTGATCGAAATCCGAACGGGCCTGCTCCAGCTTCTTGTGGATCAGCTCTTCAAATTCCTTAAGGTCTGTGTCGGAGTAACGCGTATCCGCCATGGTTCAATGAATCGCGACCATGGCAATCGCCACAGTCAATTGGGGTTCCAATTCCTCTTCCTTCGCCTCGGGACCAACCCGGCCCCACTCCACCTTCTCTGCGAGGGTCTCGGTCCGAATATAGTCCAAATTCGAGGCCACCGAATCCCTCAACTCTTCCGGTCCATCAAGCAGCAGCGCAATTCGGTCCGTCACCTCCAGACCTCCATCCTTTCTCTGTTGCTGGATGCGATTGACCAACTCCCTAGCCAAGCCCTCAGAACGGAGTTCCGGTGTGATCTCAATGTCCAGTGCCACAGTCAGTCCACCCTCTCCTGCCACAAGCCAACCTGGAATGTCCTCCGTCTGTACCTCCACATCATCGAGCAACAACTCCACTGGGCCATCCTCAAGGGCCAGCTCCAACTTGCCGTTTCGCTCCAATGCCCGGATGGCCTCTTGACCCAATTGCCCAATGGCCGACGCCACAGCTTTCATTCGTTTTCCATACCGCGGACCCAGCTTTTTGAAGTCGGCCTTTAGCCGCTTAGTCAAAATTTCGCTGTCCTCGGCAAGCGGTTCTACCGCCTTGACATTGACCTCGCCCTTTACCAACACCGAAACCGCTTCACGTCGAGCCCCGAAATCAGCGGCCAAAACCGGAACAAGGATTCGCCCTAGTGGCTGCCGAACGCGGATCTTCTCCCGCTTTCGCAGGCTGAGGGTGAGGGAACTCAAACGCTGGGCCAAGTCCATTCGGGCCTCCAGCTCGGCGTTGCGCAAGCCTCCCTCAACCTGCGGCCAATCGGCCAAATGGACAGAATCCGTGCCTCCCAGGTCCTGCCACAGGCGATCCATGAAAAAGGGGGCAATGGGAGAGGCCAGAAGAGACACTGTGCGCAAGCATTCGTGCAGGGTGGAATACGCCGCGGCCTTGTCCGTGTCCGAGTCGCTCTTCCAAAAACGACGTCGCCCAAGACGCACGTACCAATTGCTCAAATCGTCAACCACGAATGACTGAACCAGGCGTCCTGCCTTGGTGGGCTCAAAGGAATCGAAGGCCGCTTCTACGCCGTGAATGCACGTGTGGAGACGGCTCAGAATCCATCGGTCCAATTCAGGGCGGTCCGCCGCGGCAGGCGCTTCGGACTCCGGGGTCCACCCATCGATGCCCGCATAGAGTGCAAAGAAGGCATAGGTGTTGTGCAGGGTGCCAAAGAACTTTCGCTGCACCTCCCCGATGCCATCGGTGTCGAAGCGCAGGTTGTCCCATGGCTGCGCGTTGGTCAGCATGTACCAGCGCGTGGCATCCGGTCCGTAATGTGCTAGGGTCTCAAAAGGGTCCGCAGCATTGCCCAGACGCTTGGACATTTTCTGTCCGTTTTTGTCGAGGACCAGCCCGTTGGAGACCACGGTCTTGTAGGCAACCTGATCGAAGACCATCGTGGCAATGGCGTGCAGGGTGTAGAACCAGCCTCGGGTCTGGTCGACGCCTTCCGCTATGAAATCAGCGGGGAACGACAGGCCACCATCGGGACCCTCCACCCGATCTCGGTTTTCGAAGGGATAATGCCACTGCGCATAGGGCATGCTTCCTGAATCGAACCACACGTCGATCAAATCGGCCTCGCGGTGCATCGGGCTGCCATCGGCGGCAACGAGCACAATGCGGTCCACGACGTGCTTGTGCAAGTCAATACCGGCGTAGTTGGCGTCGGACATGTTCCCCGGCTCAAAATCCGGGAAGGGATGAGCGTCCATCACCCCAGCCTCGACGGCCTCCGAACAGGCGACATAGAGCTCCTCAACGGAACCAATGCAACGTTCTTGGCTCCCGTCCTCCGCGCGCCAGATTGGAATGGGGATTCCCCAGTATCGGGAGCGGCTGAGGTTCCAGTCGTTCAGGTTCTCGAGCCACTTTCCGAATCGGCCTGTCCCAGTGGCACTGGGTTTCCATTGGATGGTGTCATTGAGCTCCCGCATCCGGTCCTTGGCCGCGGTAGCACGGACAAACCAGCTGTCAAGCGGGTAGTACAGCACCTGTCTCTTATACACATCTGACGCTGCCGACGATCCTACCTGTGT
>CAXHAW010000019.1:0-13486 GCA_964014525.1 uncultured bacterium | reverse complement strand
TGCAGTCTCCTCCGCAGACGCCAAGGGCATCGAGTTGGTTTCCGTCGCAGTCGCAATTGCCCGATACAATGCCCGGCCCTCCGCAAATGCCGCACTCGTCTAGGTCCAAGCACGAGCCATCATCCTCTGTTGCATCAGCATTGAAATTGCAGGCTGATGCATCGGAACATCCGAAGACAGGGATGGTCAGGTTCAGGTAGAGGGGGGTGTTCGTGTTTCCATTCAGAAACACTTGAACATGCAGGTTGCCACTCAGGACACCATCTGTGGTGATTTGGGCAATGAGCACGCGTTGGTCTGCACCGGCAATTCCATTGGAATAGCTGCTGACGACAAACCAAGAGCCTCCGACGAAGTCGTTGAGATCGAAACCACTTCCGAAGGATGTATTGCCGGGTTCAAAAACGGGGATCCAAGGGTTGGCACTGGATTGAATCGTTTGGGTGTCGCCTTCATTGTTTCCAGGAGAAGGGGGGGCATCAATTCCGATGGTGACAAAACTGTCAAATTGATTGGATGGGTAGAAGGGCCAGACTTCTGGAAAAACACCAGAAGCGGTGACCGCGCCAATTGGACTTGATTGGAATACGTTGCCAGAGGTTTCGAGAGAAGAAGGGGAATCAATGTTGCCATACACAGCGGAGAGCTGGTCTCCGGCATTGGACATGGACACATATAGGCGATATGTGCTGTATCCGGTGAGATCAGTATCCAACAGTGGGCCAATATCCTGGGCAACAGTGTCTATGTCTATGCCGTAATCGGATGGGTCCACAGCCTGACCTGCAACAGATGCCAGACCTAAGGGCAGGGGTGAATCTGGCAGAGCCTGAGCAGAAGCAGTCTGCACAATGACGATGGACAGCAACAGGGCCATCCAAGCCCGTTTGAGAAGGCGGGGCATGTGATTCAGTTAGGTGCATACAAGATCATCAAAATGACTGGTATTTTTTGACACAATGACGAAGTGGATTATCTCCATGGCGAGCCATCTTGCAGCATGCGCATCCTGCATTTGGCCAGTTGGTATCCAAACCGAGGCCATGTCCAGCTGGGCAACTTTGTTCAGCGCCACATTGAGTCGCTTTCCAATGGGTTGGAAAGCAGGGTTTTGCACGTGTGGTCAGGAGCAAAGGTGCCGTTTGGACGCGCCTGGACAGCGGGTGGGGCAATGGCTGCGGTCAAGGATGACGTTCATATTGAGTATGTATTGAATCTGCCGCCACTCCGAAGTAGGATTGAGCGATGTTATATGCGCATTTATCGGCAGCTCAAAAGGGAAGGGTATCGCCCAGATGTCATTCACCTTCACAATGCTGCGGAAGCGGCGAAGCCGGCGTGTCGCATGGCTCAGAACTGGGGCGTGCCGCTTGTTGTATCAGAGAATTGGACGGCCTACCACGGGGAGCACGGTCGGACGTTTAGGAGAAATGAACAGAGGGCCGTCCAAATGGCCTTAGAAATGGCGTCTGTGCACCTTCCCGTTTCGGAGCACTTGGGTCGGGCCATGGCCAGGTATGCTCCGGATGTCAGGCAGGTGGTGGTTCCGAATGTGGTGGAGTCTGTGTTTTGCCCTCCCGCTGAATCCAGGGGCGTTGGTGGGGCATTTAGGTTGTTGCATGTCAGTTCTCTGATTGACGATCACAAAGACATAACAGGCATGTTGTATGCCATGGGCTCTGCGTTGAGGCAAGGGGCGGATGTGGTGTTGGATTGCTGGGGAGGTGCTGGATCTGGGGGTGGGGAGGTCTCCCGTTATGAAAGCATGGTGACCGATTTGGGGCTGGATGGCCGAGTCTCTTTTCATGGCGCGGCTTCTTCTGAGCAAGTGGCTGAGGCCATGGGCAAGGCGGATGCCTTCGTGTTGTTCAGCCGGTATGAAAATTTGCCATGTGTGTTATTGGAGGCTTGGATGACGGGACTTCCAACCTTGGCGACGGATGTTGGCGGTGTGAGGGAGCACATGGGGCTGAATCCGAAGCTGGGCACTTTGCTTCAGGCCGGAGACAGGCAGGGCTTGGCTGAGGCAATCGTTCGTGCTGCGAAGAACAAGACAGAGGGAAATCGCCCTGATTCGGAGGCCATTCACGAATATGCTTCGGCTCGATTTACACCAAAAGCAGTCGGCTTGGCTTTTGAGGAGGTTTACCGTTCGGTTTTGGACTGAGGCAGTGCGAGTCCGTTGACGAAGTCGGTCAACACGCGGAGGCTGTCCGCTGTGTCTGACCCGCTGAATTCGGCATCCATCAAGCTGTCCTCTGAGATTCTTTGATTGTAAGCAGCCAGCATGAGGTTTGCTGTGGGGAGAAAGGACCAATGCCAGCGTTCGAGCTCGTAGCCAGTGCGGCCCGTGGACTTGTCGTCGTACACCTGATGAAAGCCGTAATGTCCCGCATTCTCCTTGAGCCAGTTGTATGTGGGGGCGCCTTCATCCGACTCGAACCAGTCATTTTCAAAAGCGTTGAAATCGATGTCGGTGCCCCAATGATGGCGCGATGCACCGGGCATGGCACTGTAAGTCAGGATGTCCCTGGCTTTGTCTACATCATGCCAGCCCATGTACCTAGGACGTTCCCATTTTCGCTCCCAGATGCCCCGCTGATATTCAAAATTTCGGGTGGCGCTGCGCACAATGAGGGTGATGCCTGCTTTCGATGCGGCCTTTCGCATATCGTCACAAGCTTCGAGTACCTCCGAGCGCAGGTAGATGTCATTCTTGTCGGTCCATGCATCTGGAACTCGACTGAATGCGGGGTGTGATGCGGGGTCGAATCTGCCGAGAAGCTCATTAGAAGTGAACTGAGGCAGTGTGTCCCGTTGGATGTTGGATGCCCCCCTTAAATCTGGAGGTGTCGCAGTTTGTGCTGCGGGTTCCGTGCAGGAAGTAAGGACCGCGAGGCAGGTGGCAAACAGAGCCGATATTCTGATTGATCGGAAACCGATCAATGGATGCCCTTTTCGGCGAGATAACGCTCGGCGTCTAGGGCCGCCATGCAGCCGGTTCCCGCTGCTGTCACAGCCTGACGGTATGTTTTGTCACATGCGTCGCCACTCCAGAAGACGCCGCCCGAGTTGGTGTATGATGACCCGGGTTTGGCGGGGACGATGTAGCCTTCGTGATCGAGGTCAATTTGGCCGGCAAAAATGTCCGTGTTGGGTTTGTGCCCGATGGCCAAAAAGAAGCCGGTCACCGGCAGGACCGTTTCTTCTCCGGATTGGTTGTTTCGAACCTTGGCTCCCTCGACCTGCTCAGCGCCAAGGATGTCCACGGTTTCGGTGTTCCAGTGGATTTCAATGTTCTCCATGCCCATGACGCGATGCTGCATCGCTTTGGAGGCGCGCATTTGATCCCGTCTCACCAACATGTGGACCTTAGTGCACAATTTGGCGAGGTAGCTCGCTTCCTCGCAGGCGCTGTCACCAGCCCCAACCACGGCCACCTCTTGGCCCCTGTAAAAGAAACCGTCACAGACCGCACATGCAGAGACACCGCCGCCGTTTAGGCGCAGCCGCGTCTCGCTCTCAAGCCCAAGCCATTTGGCCGATGCGCCTGTAGAGATGATGACGCTGTCGGCACTGATGGTGTGCTTTCCCTCGTCGATTTCCACGAGCTTCTTGTCTCCGCTGAAGTCGACTTTGGTGACCCACCCCGTCCGGACGTCGGTTTCAAAACGCTTCGCTTGGTTCTCCAGATCGGCCATCATGGCTGTGCCGTTGATGCCATCCGGGTACCCCGGAAAATTGTCGACATCGGTTGTTTCGGTCAATTGACCACCGGGCTGCAATCCCTGATACAGGACGGGTTTCATGTCCGCACGGGCGGCGTAGATGGCGGCTGTATATCCTGCGGGCCCCGATCCGATGATGAGGCACTTGACGTGTTCCTTGGCTTCCATGACAGCGCGAATTTACTCTCCGGAACGCGGGTCAGCGCCTCCAGTTTTCACCTTTTCGTCCACCTCCAGCATCTTGTCCCACAGGTTGTCCTCTGGGGGCGGGGCGAGGATGCGCACGACCTCCCGTTTTACAGGGTGGATGAATTCAATGCGCCTCGCGTGCAGATGGATGGAGGCGTTTTCGTTGGTTCGACGCGCACCGTATTTGATGTCGCCTTTGATTGGGCATCCGAGTGAGGCTAGGGTCACGCGAATCTGATGGTGACGGCCTGATTTGGGGTGGACTTCAAGGAAGTGGTAATGGTCCCCTTTGCCCATCACGAAATACTTGAGCTCCGATTCTTTTCGGTCTTTTCCCGGAGAATCGTAGGCGTAGCTCTTGTTCCGTTCGTTGTTTTTCCTCAGGTAATTGATGATGTGACCTGTCGTCTGGGGCGGTGCACCCTTGACCACTGCCCAATAGGTCTTGGCCACCTCTCTATGCTTGAATGCCTTCATCATTCGGCTGAGGCACTTGGATGTTTTCGCATAAAGAATGACACCGCTGACAGGGCGATCGATTCTGTGGATGGTGCCCAGCCAAGCCTCGCCTGACTTGTCGTATTTCACGCGTATGTACTCGCGGATCACGTTGTCGAGGGTGCGGTCGTTGGTGATGTCCCCCTGCACAATGTCACTGGACCTTTTGTTGACTGCGATGATGTGGTTGTCCTCGTAAAGCACCTCCAGGTTTTCTGGGGTACTCATCACAATGGGCGCCTTGGGCTTATGTGCAAACGGGGATCCGTCGCGCTGCTGACCCATCAGTATTGTTCGCTTTCGTTGGGGAAGTCTTTCGCTCGGACGTCAGAGACGTATTGACCGATGGCGTCGTGCATTTGTTGCCCCATGTCGAGGTAGCGGCGCAGAAAGCGAGGGGAGAAGTCCTGGGTGATGCCCAGCATGTCTGGGAGCACCAGAACCTGTCCGTCACACCCCGCGCCGGCGCCGATGCCGATGGTGGGAATGTGAAGGTCTTCGCTGACAGCAGTCGCCAATTTTGCCGGCACCTTTTCCAGCACCAGACTGAAGCACCCAATGTCTTCCAAAAGCTGGGCATTGGCCTTGAGTTCATTGGCTTCGGCCTCTTCTTTTGCTCGGACTGTGTAGGTCCCAAACTTGTAAATGCTCTGGGGCGTCAAGCCGAGGTGTCCCATCACGGGGATGCCAGCGGTGAGAATGCGCTCAATGCTTTCTCGGACCTCAGCACCGCCCTCCAGCTTGACTGCATGGGCGCCACTTTCTTTCATGATCCGGATGGCACTGTTCAGTGCTTCCTTGGAGTTCCCTTGATAGGTTCCAAACGGAAGGTCCACCACCACGAGGGCCTTCTTTGCTGCACGGATGACACCCGCAGCGTGATATATCATCTGGTCGAGCGTGATGGGCAGGGTTGTTTCGTGACCGGCCATCACGTTGGAGGCGCTGTCTCCCACGAGGATGATGTCGACCCCTGCGCCGTCGACGATGCGGGCCATGGAATAATCGTATGCTGTGAGCATCGCGATTTTCTCCCCGTTGTGCTTCATTTCCTGGAGCACCTGTGTGGTGATGCGTTTTGCGGAGGCGTGAACGGACATATTCGCAAGGTACGCCGGACCAATTGTCTGTGTGGCTTGTTACGGTCGGATCAGCGGAAATGGCGGAAGGTGAGGTTGAGCCGAGGTGAATCTACCCGTGCCCGCCGAGGCAGGGCGTGATCGAAATCGCTTTGGAGCTGCTCCATGGCGAGCAAATCGCCATGTCCCAGCGCCACCGACCATGTTTCTTTCGATGTTCGGTGGCGGATTTTAAAATCCCGTGATGCTCCGAAGCTGACCGAGGCGATGATGGAAGGGTCGATCTGGGGTTCATTGTCTCGGTGCCACCCCATGGCGTCTTGTCCGTTTCTGTAAAGGTTGCAGAGCACAGCGTCAAATTCTCTGCACCCTAAAGTGCTGGATAAAAGCTTGTTGAGGCCCTTTAGCTCTAGTGTCATTTCCTTTTTAGGCCAGTCGATTGAGCTGTATCGATAGGCGGGTCCAAACCATGAGGTGAGCCGAGGCTCATTGTGGGTCTTTCCGTAAACTGTGATTTGGTTTTGTTGCCACGGAATTCGGCGGTTCCAGGAGTCAAGGGACCCTGTGGGGCACCATTCTGGCCAATGCCTACAGCGTCGATTGCCGTCTGTCAAGATGGTTATGCACTCGCCCACGTGCTTCCGATGTACAGGATGTAGACTGCCACGAAGAGGACCCCTTGCCAGCGTCCAAGCTTTGGGTTTTGGGTGCTGCTCATGAGGGCCAGGGGAATGATGGCAGCAGCGGTACCCAGAAACCACCAAATGTCCCAAGACAGCACTTCGCTGCTGATTGGAAGAGGGCAGATGGTGGCTGTCGCGCCCAGCACCAGCAGGAGATTGAACAGGTTGGAGCCAATGATGTTGCCCACGGCAAGATCGGGTTGGCCCCGCAGGGCGGCGATACCCGATGCCACCAGTTCGGGCACACTGGTTCCAAAGGCCACGATGGTGAGTCCCACGACGCGATCTCCGACGCCAAAGTCCAGTGCGATTCGGCGCGCACCTTCCACGAACAGTTCTGAGCCGAGGTAGAGTCCCGCTGTGCCTGCCGTGATGAGGAGCAACAGGATGAGGGGAGGCCGCTGCGCCCAAGCCCCGGCATTCTGTATTTCTTCACTGTCGTTTCCTTGGCTGTCCTCGCGTCGTGCCCGTTTGAAGAGGTTGACAATGAAGAGCCCGAGGAGAACCAAGCCGCCGATGCCTTCCCCTCGGTTGACCTTGAGGTTGGCGGCAACGGCCACGAAGAGTAGGCTGGCCCCGAGCATGAGGGGGATGTCGATTTTGATTGCCATGCGGTCTACCCTCAGTGGGCACACCACTGCTGTTAGCCCTAGTATGAGCGCCACATTGGCAATATTGGACCCGAGGACGTTGCCAACGGCGATGCCAGGATGGCCTTCAAGGGCTGCCTGTATGGAGGCAAAGAGTTCGGGGGCAGACGTGCCCAAACTGACTGCGGTGAGGCCGATAATCAGCGGGGGGATGCTCGCTCGCAAGGCCCATGCTGCAGCGCCCTTCACAAGCCATTCTCCTCCTCCAACGAGCAGAGCCAATCCGACGATGAGGACCACCAAAGCGGGGATTTGGTCAACCAATCCCATTTAGTCCTGTTGCTCGTTTTTTTGTGGGTCTCCCTCGTCTGAATTTGAAGAAGAATCGGTTTCAGAATCCGTGTCTTTGCTGTGGGTTGCTGTTTTCGGGCGGGGCGTGTCTGTTGGTGTCTTTATGGTCTCTTCGAACCCTTGGGCGGCAGCACCTATTGGGTCTTGGAACGCAGCGGCGCCCTTTCTAAGGTCATCTGTACCACTGAGAATCTCCCGCTGGATGTCCTGCTGTGCATCCCGCACTTGACGCATGAATTTGCCCATGGATTGGGCCATGGAGGGCAGCCCCTTCGTGCCGAAGAGGAGCAGGTAAATCAAAAGGATGAAGACGATTTCCGTCGTGCCCATGGGGCGCAAAGGTAGCCGTCTTCACCCTGCTAATTATAGTTGGTGCTCAGTTACATCGTTGATGCGAGAGGACGACCTGAAGTGTCACACGGTTTGTGTTGCCACATCCGTCGCAACGCCCCTCGCATCCCGCCTCATCGGTCACACCGTTTCGTGTTCGATTGATATGCTGCACGAAAGGAAGGGGTAGGAACAACAAAAAGCCCCGCCATGGGCGGGGCTTTCTGTGAAGTGAAGTTCAGAAAACTGAACTGCACACTACTTGATGATGACTGTAGCGTTAGTCATCACCCACGATGCAGTCTGCATTGTTTGGGTCATTGTAATTAGGCGCTGTGCGATCCGTGCAGTTGTCCTCGTCATCACAAATGCCGTCGGTATCCGAATCGTAAATACCACAACCGTTACAGCATTGAGTGTATGGTATAATCATGTTAATCGCATTGCCAGAACAAGAGGAAGCGTCCAAGAGCGTCACTGAGTAGTAACCCGCGGCGATTCCTCCATAGGTTCCAGGGTAAGCAAAGCTGTAATCGGAAGAACTGTTGTTGCCGGACAGCTCAACAGACACAGGCGTTCCATTGCCGACAACGATGCTGATTTCACCATCTGTACTGGTCAGCGTTGTGGCTTCTGACACCAATGAAACCGAAGTCAATTCTGCAGGCAGAATACAAGAACTGTCGTCTGAATTGGCCGAAGCGTCATAGTTACAGGCCTCACTATCTGTACAACCAAGAACCACGAGATTGGCACAGCTTCCGTTATCAGACGTCGCAATAACATCGAACTCTATGTATTCTGGGTCCGTGCAGCCCTCTAAGATGTTTTGGACACAACGAATGGAGCGGCCTTGTTGACGGCTGATTCCATATTGACGGTAGACTTCATCTGAGTTGTCAATCAGGCTGTAGACATGCGCATCCCCGCCATTGAGATTTGGACTGCTTGTCCACCACGTGGCTAAAGTGGTCAAGTTGGCAAAGCTTCCACTTGCGCCGCGATAGCCAGCAGGGCGTCCGTCAAATCCATAGTCATCGGTGCCGTTGGGCCCCGCGGTCCAACCGGAAATGGACTTGAGTTTCAAGGCGCCTTGGCCACCGATTTCGTCGATCAAGGTTTGCACGTCGGAATCGTCCGGTACGGAGTAGCCGCTTGGGCAAAGTCCCCGGTTGTCCTCTACGGCGTGCCAATTGTAGAGGCGGCCATAGTCATCGAGATTGGATGGGTCATTGTCATAAGTGCTCTGACCTCCCGAGTTCAGGTTGCTCCAAGTCTCGTAGTTGGTCGCCTCTGGAATCGCAGATCCGTCAGCATAGACAGCACTGCGCAGATTTTCTGCAAACCAACACTGGTCGCCGATTTCCACAACACTGTAGATGTATCCATCGATCGTTTGGCTCGAGCAGCGACTCAACGTTTCGCAGCTGCTGTCGTCGGTGTTGGCCGCGGAGTTGTATTCGGTGTAGTCTGAATCTGTGCAGCCCTCGACGATGAGTGTTGTGCAACTGCTGTCGTTCACGTTTGCACTGGCATCGAATTCGAGGTAGGCGGGATCGGTGCAGCCGGGCATGATGATGGGGCAGCCATTTTGACCTTGTGGTGTGGTCGGGACTGTGATGTCAGCTGAGAGATCACAGCCGCTCGCATAGATCAATTGCAGTTGATAATCTCCTGGGTAGAGACCAGAAAGCAGATTGAATTGAGCATCTTCGGTGCTGGATTGGTAAGGGGTGCCAGAGTCATTATCCGGACCGGTCCAATGGAAGGTGACATCCCCCAGACCATCCACTTCAGCCGAGATGGATCCCTCTGCTTGACCTTCGCATGATGCCACAGTGGTCGAGCTGATGAGAGAGGAAGTCGGTTCCTCGAGGCTGAAGAAATAGACGCCTCCGATGTCACTGACTGAGCCGTCCGCCGCATTTCGCTCATTGGCGCCGATGATGAGGTGACCTCCTGATTGGGAAACGCCTCGACCGAACTCAGACTCCTCGACAATCCCACAGGCAATCAAGAGTTCGAATGGTTCCCACCCAGTCTCATTGTGGATGAAACTCGAGTACAGGGCGCCTTCTGCAGACTCATCCGTTGCGATGTCCTGGTCCCATGCGCCAATGAGCAGGAGGTTGTTGTCGAGTTCGATTCCATCTCCGAAGTTGTCGTCGTCGCCGAGATCGTTCGGTGTCAGGAGCTCCATTTCCACCCAACCCTCATTTCCAGCGTATTCGAAGATGTAGGCGGCGCCGGCGTCCGCGTTTCTCCAAGGAGCCCCAACAACCATGGTGTTGCCGTCCACGTCAAGTTCCCAGCCGAATCCGTCATAGGCTTCGGCGTCGCTCGCCTTGATCAACCCACCCAACTGCGTGAAAGTGGAGCCATCGAAGCTCCAGCTGGCCGCACAACCGGCTTCCTCATCGTAGTCGGGGCCTCCTGCGCAGATGAAGTTCCCTGAGGCAGCGAGGCCTTGACCGAAGAAGGCATATTCATCTAGGCCATCTGGCACGAGGGTGTCCAGAAGTTCCCATTGGCCTTGGTTCAATCCAAAGGCATAGACCGCTCCGGTTTGGATGATTCCGCTTGTGGTTTCCGTCTCACTGTCGGGTGATCCGACATAGAGGATTTCATTGGCATAAGCGACGTTGTTGCCAAATTGGTCATGCTCAGCCCACATGATTGGAGCCGGGTTCTCAATGGTTTGCACTTCATTCCACGAGTCACCGTCATGCTCGAAGACCATGACCGCGCCGCTGTTCGCTGCGGCACTGCTGTGCTCATCGGCTCCGATGAAGAGGCGTCCATCCGCGACGAGGACAATTTCTCCGAAGTCCGAACCGGAAGGTCCATTCAGCACCTGAGCCTGATACCAATTTCCATCGGCATTCAAATGATAGACGTGGACTTCGTCAACTCCCTCTGCTCCGGCAATGGCGATCGTATCCTCGATGTGCACATACCGGCCGAGGTCCGAGTTGGAATCGTGCTCGAAGAATTGACGCTCATGGAAGGAGGTGGGCGCGGCTCCGATGCTGAAGGTGGCCTGAGTCTCGCATCCTGAATCCGATTGGAGTTGGACGAGGTAGGCTCCTGGTGCAAGTCCGGACAGGACAACTTCAGAAGCAGATGTCGCCATGTGCAGTGTTTCGCCGTCTCGTTGGATGGTCCAGTTTGCTGTCCCTTCGCTCGTCGACAAGGTGGCCGTTCCGTCCTGATCAAGGGATGACGATGCATTCTGCGTCACAATCGTGAGGTAGTCAGGTTCGGTGCAGTGGGCGCAGCTGAGCGACTCGCAGGATCCATCATCGTTCGTGGCGGTTGCATCGTAGTTGCATGCGGTGTCATCCGTGCATCCTTCGACAGCGGAGCTGTTGATCACTGAGAAGGTGGCCTTGAAGTTGCTGCCTGAATCACTGTCGTATTTGGTCTCGCCGCAGCCAGACGAATTAATATCATTTCCATCGGCTTCCCAATAGAGTTCGAGGACGTAGTCGCCTGCAGTGAGGGCATCGAGCAAGTCGATAGTTTGTCCTGTCGCTGCCCACTTCTGGTCGGAGTCACTGAGATTGGCGCTGAAGGGCAGGGCGAGGGCGGTGTAGGCGCCCGGGGCATCACCCGAGGCGTAGACGCGGTAGTTCAGGTTGCCGCCGCAAACGTTGGAGCTGCCGTTTTTGTATGTCTTTAGCTCTCCGCCTTTGAGGGTCAAGGCGCCGGCGGCAGTGAAGTCGCCCAAGTCGGTGCCGGCAAAGGCGCTGGCCCCATCGGAGTTGATGCCGCCGGCGAGGTATTGGTTACCGGATCCGCTGTCGATGATGACGTAGGATTGGAAGATGTCCCAAGCCGCTTGGCTTTGGAGGGGAAGGAGAAAACAGGCTGCAAAGCCCAGGACGACGGAAAGCCGCATGAGGAGTGAGTTTTGGTCCTAATAAAAGTAGGAGTATCCATACCCAAGTGGTTCTCAGAGACCCCAGTATCTGGATGTGATATCTAGGGGATGGTCGATTTATTCGCCTATTATCAAAACTGATGGATTTAAATGGCCACGAAAAAGCCCCGCTCGAAGGCGGGGCTTTTCTAAAACCTCTATTCGCGATTGGCATCAAGGTTCGATACAGTCCGTGTTAGCTGGGTCAGCAAAGTTTGGAGCGGATTGGTCTGTACAATTGTCGTCATCGTCGCAAACGCCGTCGGCGTCGATGTCGTTGATTCCGCATCCGCTGCAGCAAAGCTTAAAGGGGATAATCAATTCCAAACAAATGGCGGGCTGTTGAAGCGTGGTTCCCCCGACAGATGTGTCGGATACACCCCAACATCCTTCATCATCCTGTATCATGGCCATGTAGTAACCAGCTTCCAAATTATCTAGGTTGGAAGAAGACAGATCGAGTTCATAATCTGGTGCTCCATTCACTCCGGTTAAATAGAGGGTGGCAGCAAAATTTCCTGAAATATCCAGAGCGATAGCACCGTCTAGAGAGGACATGGTTGAAGCTGGAGTAACGGGATCGATGCTGTTAAAAATGGGAGCGTTGGGACAGTTTTCACATTCACCATTGGCTGGATCCAAGTAATTGTTGGCTAATGGGTCGCTGCAGTTGTCTCCATCATCGCAGATTCCATCGCCATCGCTGTCTGGGCCATCGGTGGCTATATTATATGCTCCACTGGAACAGTCATCACATCCGTCGCCGTCGTCGTCAGAACAGATAAATTCATTGAAATCATCTGAATCATTAATGTTTGACGCGCCATCGCCATCAACATCTGGATCATCGCAGTCTCCAATGGAATCTCCATCGTAGTCATTGTCTGCGACTGTCACAGTGAAGGTTGCAGTAGCGGTGAAACCAGCGCTGTCTGTGGCTGTATAAATAACGGTGGTGGTGCCGATTCCAAAGTATGTCCCCGAGGGAATATCTCCAGAAAAGGAGGCGATTCCACAATTGTCATCTGCGGTTACTGTTTCCCAGGTGGCTTGGGCTGTGCATTCTCCTTGAGCAACTGTAAGGTTAATGTTTTCTGGAATGTTGTCTATGGTGGGGGATACCAAATCGCCCGCCCAAGCCACAACTGTGCCTGTACCATCTGTCTCTCCAGAACACGCATCGCATGGATCAGTTACATAAACGCAGCTTCCGTCGGAGTCGGTTGCAGCGTCGTTGTAGTTACACGCTGAGTTGTCCTCGCATCCCTCTACCTCATTGTCATCGCATATACCGTCATTGTCGGCATCATTGTCTATCACAGTGCCAGATCCATCCGTTGCCCCTGAACAAGTATCACATCCCGTTGGGAAGGCGCAATCTGCAGGGTCGGTGGCATCACTGTTGTAATTGCAGGCTGTTGCGTCTTGACATCCGACGACTTCGTCTTGATCGCAGACGCCATCGTCATCCGCGTCGTCCAAGCATTCACCATCGCAATCCACATAATCGATTCCGTATGTGTCCACCGGATAAATACATGAATCATCTTCATCCGTTGCATTCGAATTGTAGTTGCAGGCGTTCTCGTTAGTGCATCCAGCAACTTCATCCTCATCACAAACACCATCATCGTCGGAATCATTGTAGCAGTTGCCGTCGCAGTCCAGATTCTCAATGCCGTTGTTTACATCAATTGCATACTGGCAAAGTGAATTGTCTGTGTCGGAAAAATTGCCCGCATTACAGGCTGTAGGGTCTGTGCAGCCTTCTGACTCGTCGTCATTACAGATGCCGTCATCGTCTGCATCATTGTCAATTACGGTTCCCGTTCCATCCGTTGCCCCTGAACAGGTATCGCAGGGATTAGAAGTGTAGGTGCAGCTATTGTCAGCGTCCGTTGCTGCTGAGTTATAGTTGCAAGCTGTGTCGTCCTGGCACCCCGCGATTTCGTCTGAATCGCAAACACCATCATTGTCGGTATCATTTGCGAGTACAGTGCCGGATCCGTCAATCTGACCGGAGCATGTTTCGCACGCAGTAGAGGTGTAGATACAGCTTTCGTCATCGTCGGTTGCTGCGGAGTTATAGTTGCATGCGGTGTCATCTTGGCACCCA
>CAXHAW010000018.1:0-13494 GCA_964014525.1 uncultured bacterium | reverse complement strand
GCCGGGGTGATGTTGTGTGCCACGCTGGCGAACAAGGATGTTGCCCGCGATGCAAATTTGGCCGCCATAAATCTTGACGCCCAATCGTTTGCTTTCCGATTCGCGACCATTCTTGGTAGAGGCCGCCGCTTTTTTGTGAGCCATGGTTCGGGGGTTTGCTTATTCTTCGCCTTTGTTGTCGGAAGCTTTCTTAGGCGCGGCCTTTTTGGCTGCAGGGTGCTTAGGAGCGGCTGTCGTGGCCGAAGGCTGCTTTGGAGCGGCTTTCTTGGCCGCAGGCTTCTTTGGTGCTGCCTTCTTGGCTGCAGGCTTCTTAGGAGCTGCCTTCTTGGCTGCAGGCTTCTTAGGAGCTGCCTTCTTAGGAGCGGATGCATCAGCTGCTGCCTTTTTTGGAGCGGCCTTTTTCTTGGCTACCGGCTTGGCCTCTGCCTTGTCATCCGTGGCCTCAGCTTTCTTAGGAGCGGCCTTCTTGGCCTTTCCACCAAGCTCGATGCCCTTGATGACCAGTTCGGTGAGAGACGGACGGAATCCGTTCAACTTCTGGTAACCTTTTCGGCGCTTCTTCTTGAAGACGAGCACCTTGTCACCTTTTAAGTGGCGTTCAACCGTTGCATTAACGGCTGCGCCGGGGACTGCTGGGGCGCCAACGGATACTTTGGATCCGTCGTCCACGAGAAGCACCTGGTCAAAGCTGACCTTGGCACCTTCCTCGTGCTTGAGACGGTTCACATAGAGCCGTTGATCTTGCTGAACCTTGTATTGGTGCCCTGCAATTTCTACGATGGCGTACATGATGAAACCTCTGTTTTTTGAGGGGTGCGAAGATACGCGATTTCGCGCGGGGTTGAAAACTCAATGCGAATTGGTTGCCTTTGGAGGGTTCAACTTCTTGAATTTACGCTGAGGTCAGATGTCTTGAAAGGCTTCCCAGATACCAAATGCGTCTGGGTGGAGCGCCACTTTATGGCCCCAGCCACGGGCGTTGAGTGCATCAGATGTGGTAGGGCCAATCGCCACGATGTTGGTTGGTTGGGGACCGTTCCAATGGCGGACGTTTGTGGGAGATGTGAAGCACGTGGTATCACAAGCAGGCGCTGTCCCAAGGTTGGGTTCAGTTCCATAATGCACCCATGGATGAAGGTGGGCAGGGGACCCGAGGCTTTCCCAGCGCTTCAAGCTTTGTTTGCTGTGGGGTATGGCGACCGATTCTCCCTTGGAGCATTGGCAACTAAACGATTTCCATGCGCGCACGGGATCACCATCTCCACAGAAATTGAGACGGCCTTGGTCGTGATTTTCTAGTGCCTCGGATGTGCCTGGCCCAGGGGTGGCAATTTTGACATTTGGGTGCTCTCGCAGCCAACCTGAACAGGCCCTTACAGCGCCCGGGCTTCCGAGCCAGACCCAGTCCATTGCTGCGTTGGGAACCGATGGGTTTTGAAGTGCAACAGGCACGGCAGCCGGCCATTCTAAGAGGGTGTCGCCGTTTCCTTTTGCGAGACGGTGAAGCGCGTCATTCGCCTTGGGAAGGCGTGTGATGAGGAGACGCCTCGGAGTCGGCGCATTTATCTGTTGCAGAGCGTCCTCAGCATTGGAGGCCAATATGCGTCGCGGTCCAGTTGTGGTTTGTAGGAAACAACGCAGGGGTTGCTCTGGGCCTGCCTTATGGGCACCAAAGGGCAGTTGGCATCCACCTTCAAGGGCGCGAAGCACGGACCGCTCGCTTTCTATGTTTTGCGCTGTTTCTGACGACTGCAGTTGAGCCAGCCAGTTTTTTTTCGGATCGGACGCCCTCATTTGCAGTGCCAGTGCCCCTTGGGCTGGCGCGGGGACAAACTGTCGGGGATCCATCCTGTGGACGGAGAGGCCACCGAGGTCGAGGTTGAGCCGTTCTATTCCGGCGGCTGCCAGAACGATCGCATCGTATCGGCCTTCCGTCAAACGTTGGATGCGGGTGGGAACGTTGCCGCGGAGTGCACGGACTTTCAGGTCTGGGCGCAGGAGAAGAAGTTGATCGCGGCGACGGACGGAGGAGGTGCCGACGAGACTTCCCTCTTTCAAGGGCAACCAAGCGGCAGTGCGCTGGGCACTGGGGTGGACAATCAAAAGGTCTTCAGCGGAAGCGCGAGTGGGGACGGCGGCGATACAGAGTCCGTTGGGTTGTTGAGTTTCGAGGTCCTTGTGGCTGTGGACAGCGAGGTCAATGTCGTTTGCCAGAAGTGCCAATTCGATTTCTTTCGTGAAGAAGCCTTTGCCCTCCAGTTTTTCGAATGCTTGAACTTGTTCTCTGTCACCTTGAGTTGACAAGACATGGATCTCACAGGTGCCCCCATGCTGTTGGATGAGGTCTTGGACGTGGTGGGCTTGCCAAATGGCGAGGTCGCTCCCTCGTGTTCCTATCCGAAAATGTGGGGTGTCGGACATGCGGTTCAGGATCCAGGCTTGTCGAGTTGTTCCATCACGGCTTGCCGAGCCAGTTTCATGGGGACCGACAGGTACTTCTTTTCGAGGTAGGTCACAATTCGGTCCACCAGGTTCCGGGTGTCTCCATCCAACCCTTCTAGCTCCTGTGCAAAGACCTCTCCGAGTGCAGTGTTGCGCACGGCAGCAAGGAGGGCAGGCAATTCCTTCAGGGCGAGTTCAACCTCGCGTTGTTGCAGCCGTTGAGTCAATCCGGTCACTGCGGAATCGATGATGCGTTGACAATCTCCCAAGGCGGCCCTGCGGCCCCCGGTGTTGCGGTCTGCAATCGGCTTGAGTGCTGCGATATCCACAACGTCGACATCGGGGCGGTTTCGCACGGTCGGGCCCACACCGGAGGGGACACTCAGGTCTAGAATGAAGGTGTTGCCATCAGGCAGCACAGCTGCCTGATCATCGTCTAGCACGAGAACGTCACTTCCGGTGCACAAGAAAATGGCAGCGGGTTGAGATTCGAGGGAGGCACTCAGTGTCTCCAGCGAACCCCATGTCCACCCTCTGGGCTCTGCTAGAGCGCGTGCTTTTTCTGTGGTGCGGTTGAGAACACGAACGTCAGTGTGTCCTTGCTTTTCGAGATACCGGGCAATGTTGGCGTTGGTTTGGCCTGCACCAATCATCAATATGGAGGCATCAGAGGCGATACCCTTGGCCAGAAAGGCTTTCCATCCTAGCGCATTGACAGAGACACTGTTCCTGGCGATGTCCGTCTTGGTGAAGACCTGTTTGGCGGTTTCGATTACAATTCGTTCCGTGATGCGGAGTTGATCTCCTGCCAGGTTCCATTCTCTAGAACGCTCCATGGCGGAACGGACTTGGGTGAGGATTTCGCGCTCGCCGAGCACCATGGATTCAAGTCCGGCAGCCACACGGAACAGATGTCGAACGGCTTCGTCTCCATGAAGCACCATGGCGTTGGCCATCAAAGACCGCATATCCTCAGTGTTGGGCTCGAAGGCTTGGAAGAGCTGTTGGAGTCGGCCCATACAGAAATAAGCCTCGTCCACCATGATGAACTCTACGCGGTTGCATGTGGTCAGGTATGCGATGCCTTGGATGCCCAAGTGGGCTTTCAGATTGGCCAAGAACGCCTTTTGGCGGTCTTCCGTCACGTGCAGTTTACCCAACTGTTCAATGGTGGCGTTCCTGTGGTTCAGGGAGACGATATGAAGATTTGCCGGCTTCACGGGAATGACAAAGGTCGGTTACGCTTTCGTTTTGGGCAGGATTCTGGTCTCTGGGCTGCGTGACGATTGTCACAAGAAGAACAAAATGAAAAAGGCGGGCCGCATTGGCCCGCCTTCTCAATTAGGCTTATTGATTCTCTAGATTCAACCGCTGCACATTTCGCAATCGGGTCCATTTTCGATGGAGCAGGCGGCCACTTGCTCATCGTGAGACATCTCGGTGACGTCTTTGACGGCCTTGACTTCTTCTGCGGGTTGCTCCTTGTACTTCTTGTCCACGGTGAACTTGATGGCGTCCGTCGCGGCTTTTGTGCGGAGATAGTACATGCCTGTTTTGAGGCCTGCGCGCCATGCATGGAAGTGCATGGACGTCAGTTTTGGCGCGTTCGCATTTTCCATGAACACATTGAGCGATTGAGACTGACAGATGTAGGCACCCCGGTCCGCAGCCATATCCAAGATCGCCCGTTGGGAGATTTCCCATGCCGTGCGGTAAAGGACCTTCAGGTTCTCCGGAATGTTTGGAATATTCTGGATTGAGCCGTTGGCGGCGATGAGCTGGTTCTTCATGTCCACATCCCAGAGGCCGAGCTTGGTCAAGTCATGGAGGAGGTGGTTGTTGACCACAATAAACTCCCCGCTGAGCGTGCGGCGCGTGTAGATGTTGGACGTGTAGGGCTCAAAGCATTCGTTGTTGCCCAAGATCTGAGCCGTGGATGCTGTTGGCATAGGGGCGACCAAAAGGCTGTTTCTCATGCCCTTGTCCATGATCTCCTCTTTGAGTACACTCCACTCCCAACGGTCACTAGGGGTAACGCCCCACATGTCGAACTGAAGTTGTCCCTTGGACGCAGGTGAGCCTTGGAAGCTTTCATACGGACCTTCTTCTGCGGCCATGTCTTTCGACGCGCAGCAAGCTGCATAGTAGATGGTCTCGAAGACGTCCTTGTTGAGCTGCTGGGCTTCATCTGAATCGAAGGGGTAGCGCATCATAATGAATGCATCTGCCAACCCTTGGACACCCAGTCCAACAGGGCGGTGGCGCATGTTAGAGTTCCGCGCTTCTGGAATTGGATAGTAATTCCTATCGATGACCCGGTTCAAGTTTTTGGTGACTTGATAGGTCACTTCGAACAGCTTGTCGTGGTCAAATGAGCCTTCTGAGGTGACAAACTTGGGCAAGGCGATGGAGGCCAAGTTGCACACTGCAACTTCGTCTTTCGCTGTGTATTCGATGATTTCCGTGCAGAGGTTCGAGCTGCGGATGGTGCCCAGGTTTTGCTGGTTGGACTTGCCGTTTGCCGCGTCTTTGTACAACATGTACGGAACGCCGGTCTCAATCTGGTTTTCGACAATCTTGAACCAAAGTTCCTGCGCTTTGATGGTCTTCCGCCCTTTTCCCTCAGCCTCGTACTTCTCGTAAAGCGCCTCGAATTCAGGCCCCCATGTGTCTGGGAGGCCGGGGCATTCGTTGGGGCACATCAAGGTCCAGTCGCCCCCCTCCTCAACGCGTTTCATGAAGAGATCTGGAACCCAAAGAGCGTAGAACAGGTCGCGTGCACGCTGTTCTTCTTTTCCGTGGTTCTTTTTGAGGTCGAGAAAGTCGAAGATGTCAGCATGCCAAGGCTCGATGTAGACTGCGAAAGAGCCTTTCCGCTTTCCGCCGCCTTGGTCTACATAGCGGGCAGTGTCATTGAAGACGCGCAGCATGGGAACGATGCCATTGGATGTTCCGTTGGTTCCACGGATATAGGAGCCTGTGGCCCTGATGTCGTGGATCGCGAGACCAATGCCCCCCGCATTTTGGGAGATTTTAGCGCACTGCTTCAGCGTGTCGTAGATGCCGCTAATGCTGTCTTCCTGTGTTGTGAGGAGGAAGCAGCTGGACATTTGGGGCTTCGGTGTCCCTGCGTTGAAGAGGGTCGGGGTGGCATGGGTGAACCAACCCTCGGACATCATATTGTATGTCTTGATTGCACTCTCAATGTCATCCTTGTGGATGCCAACGGAGACACGCATGAGCATCTGTTGAGGGCGCTCGTATACCTCGCCATCCAATTTGAGGAGGTAGGAGCGCTCCAAGGTCTTGAAGCCGAAATAGTCGTAGCTGAAGTCGCGGTCATAGATGATCGCAGAGTCAAACTCTTCGGCGTTGGCCTCAATGATCTCCATGACGTCATCTGCGATTAGGCTGGCGTCTGCATTGGTTACTGGATCCTTGTATGTGTGCAGGTCGCGCATCACCTCCGTGAATGACTTTTTGGTCGTTTTGTGGAGGTTGGACACGGCAATTCGAGAGGCGAGCTTTGCGTAGTCCGGATGGTTCACCGCATTGGTGGCTGCGACCTCGGCGGCAAGGTTGTCGAGTTCTGATGTGGTGACACCATCATAAACGCCTTCAATGACCCTCATGGCCACAGAAACGGGGTCTACGTTTTGATGAAGGCCATAGCAAAGCTTCTTCACCCTGGCGGTGATCTTGTCAAATTGGACTTGTTCCCGGCGTCCATCCCGCTTGAAAACGTACATGTGTTTCGGTTGGGTTTTGCCTCCAATGATGGAGGCGGAGGTTCATAAATCCGGAGCGATAAAGGCTCCGGGGATTGGGTGTTACGTTCTGACTGATTCGGAGGCCGAAGCAAAGCCCGTGGTCGTGGTCTTGGGCGTGTCTTCGGTCGGCGCCTTCAAGTTGAGGACTCTTCGCGCCAGATTTCCGGTTGGGGTGGGGGCAGTTTTGAACTTTTCCCCCGTGGATATCAGAAGTCGGCGTCTAGCGTGAAGCCGTGGTTGTCGCTCTCTCCGCTGGAACCACTGACTCCGGCCTTCTGATATTCAGCCACTCGCTTCTCGAAAAAGTTGGTCTTGCCCTGAAGTGAAATCATTTCCATGAAGTCGAAGGGGTTGGCCGTGTTGTAGATCTTTTCATTCCCGAGCTCGACCAACAATCGGTCGGCTACGAATTCGATGTACTGGCGCATCAAGTCGGAATTCATGCCAATGAGACGGACGGGCAAGGCGTCGCAAATGAATTCCTTTTCGATTTCCACTGCGTCTCGAATGATTTTCTCGACCGTCGTCTTCGGCATTTTGTTGACGAGGTGACGGGTGTAGAGCATGCAAGCAAAGTCACAATGCATGCCCTCATCTCTTGAGATCAATTCGTTTGAGAAGCTCAACCCGGGCATGAGCCCGCGTTTCTTGAGCCAGAAGATGGAGCAGAAGCTGCCACTAAAGAAGATGCCTTCGACGGCAGCAAATGCGACGATGCGCTCAGCAAAGCTGCCGTTTTCAATCCACTCCAGTGCCCAGACTGCTTTTTTCTTGACGCAATCGAGGGTTTCGATGGCGTTGAAGAGGTGGTTCTTTTCCTCTTTGTCTTTGATGTAGGTGTCGATGAGGAGCGAATAAGTCTCAGAATGGATGTTCTCCATCATGATTTGGAAGCCGTAGAAAAATTTCGCCTCGGTGTACTGCACTTCGGCGACAAAATTCTCAGCAAGATTCTCGTTGACAATGCCGTCTGAAGCAGCGAAGAAGGCAAGGATGTGCTTGATGAAATAGCGCTCGTCGTCATTCAGTTTTTCGCTCCAGTCCACCAGATCTGCGGCGAGGTCGATTTCTTCTGCAGTCCAGAAGCTCGCCTCAGACTTTTTGTAGTAGGCCCAGATGTCGTCGTGCTCGATGGGAAAAAGGACGAAGCGGTTCGGGTTGTCTTCGAGGATGGGTTCGCTAACTGTTGTGTTTTCGGGCAACACGGCGTCAATGGACATCTGTCCTTGGGTTGAGTCAACCGTGGTGGTGTTGGCGATGGGGTCCTGAGAGGTTCCGTTCTGCTCGTCGATCATGGTGGAGGATGTATATAAATCTGAACTGTTTGCGCCACTCCGAAAAAGCATTTCAAAGGGGGGACGTCAAATCTCTGATGATGCTTTCGGTCTGGCAATCTTAAAGGAAGAACAGGTGGATTCTTTTGTCAACATGACTATTAATATCGGTTTTAATTCTTTGTAAATCATATAGTTGTATTGTTAATTGGTGCTTGAGTGTGATGGTGGAGGGGATGAAAATCCCCCAATCGGGGGAGGTCCTATGGAGGGGGGTGAAACAAGACGTGAGACACCCCGCTTGTTGATGGGCTGTGGCCTGAATTGCGGATTGAATGCAGACTTTTGGCTCGGATTGGCGTTGGGTTCGACCTTAATTTTGTTACACTCCTCCGTGGCTTGGATGATGTCGTCCATGCTCTCGAAAAGGAACAACCTGCACCCATGATTGGAGCCTTTAACAAAATCGTCAAGCGTCTTGTCGGCGACAAGGCAGCCACGGATGTCCAAGCCATCCAGCCGGCCATTGATGCGATTCATGTCTTTGATTCGGAGATGGCCAATCTCTCGAACAATGGCCTGCGTGAGCGCAGTGCGGACTTGAAGCGTAGGATCCTCGCGCATGTTCAGTCATTGGTGAGTGAATCTGATGAGCTGAAGGCGCAGGTGGTGGCCAATCCGGCCATGTCATTTGAAGCCAAAGAGGCACTCTATGATCAAGTGGATGGCCTAGAGAAAGACATTGATTCTGGGCTGGAAGAGGTGTTGGAGGAGTTGATGCCGGAGGCGTTTGCCTTGTTGAAGGAGACGGCACGGCGTTTTTCGGCGGAAGGAGAAGTCGATGTGGTTGCAACGGACATGGATCGCGACTTGGCTGCGCAACGGGATTTCGTGAGGGTCGAAGGAGATCTTGCGAGGTGGTCAAACAATTGGAGTGCTGCTGGTACACCGGTGGAGTGGAACATGGTGCACTACGATGTACAGTTGATTGGAGGTGTGGCCTTGCATCGCGGAAAAGTGGCAGAGATGCAGACGGGAGAAGGAAAGACGCTGGTCGCCACGCTTCCCATGTTTTTAAATGCATTGACGGGCCGTGGGGTGCACTTGGTGACCGTCAATGATTACTTGGCGAGAAGGGATTGCGAATGGATGGGCCCCTTATTTCAGTTTCACGGGTTAACGGTGGACTGCATTGACCGCCATCAGCCAAACTCGGAGGAGCGGCGCATGGCTTACAAGTGCGACATCGTCTATGGCACCAACAACGAGTTTGGCTTCGATTATTTGCGGGACAACATGGCGATGAGGACGGATCAACTTGTCCAGCGCAAACACCATTATGCCATTGTCGACGAGGTGGACAGCGTCCTTATCGATGAGGCGCGAACGCCCCTCATTATTTCCGGACCCACACCAAAAGGCGACGAGCATGAGTTTGAGCAGCTCAAGCCCAAGGTGGTCCAGCTTTTTCAGAAGCAGCGTCAGGCAGTCAATGGCTTCATTACCGAGTCCAAGAAGAAACTGGGTGCTGAAAGAGCGGACAAGGAGGCGCTTCGGACGGGTGGATTGGCTTTGTTCCGGGCATTCCGCGGATTGCCCAAGACCAAGTCGCTCATCAAGTTCCTGAGCGAGGAGGGCATGCGCCAGCAGATGCTGAAGACGGAGGCGTTTTACCTGCAGGACAACAAGCGGATGATGCCCGAGGCGGATGAAGCGTTGTTTTTCGTGATTGACGAGAAGCAAAATCAGGTTGAACTCACGGAGATGGGCATTGCAACCTTGACGGCCAACATGGAGGACGACCACTTCTTTACGATGCCTGATGTGCCCGGGACACTTGTGGCCATCGACGGATCTGAGGATTCGGATGCTGTGAAGCAGGAGAAGCGAGAGACGCTGTTCCGCGAGCAGGCGGTCAAGTCTGCGCGCTTGCACACGATGAACCAGTTGCTCAAGTCGTATGCCTTGTTTGAGAAGGACGTGGACTACGTGCTGATGGACAATAAAGTGAAGATCGTCGACGAGCAAACTGGGCGAATCATGGAGGGCCGTCGATACTCAGATGGCCTGCACCAGGCCATCGAGGCCAAGGAAGGCGTGCGCATTGAGGCGGCGACCCAGACCTACGCCACGATTACGTTGCAGAACTACTTCCGGATGTACCATAAGCTCGCCGGCATGACGGGCACGGCAGAAACGGAAGCCCAGGAGTTGTGGGACATCTACAAGCTGGATGTCATGAGCATTCCGACCAACCGGCCCATTGCCCGAATGGACGAGGAGGATTTGGTTTTCAAGACGAAACGGGAAAAGTTCAACGCGGTCATTGACGATGTGGTCAAGCTGCGCGATGACGGCCGTCCGGTGTTGGTCGGCACGACGACGGTTGAGGTGAGTGAGCTGCTGAGTCGGATGCTCGATATGCGGAAGATTGAGCACCAAGTGCTCAATGCCAAGCGACACCAAGCTGAGGCTGAGGTTGTGGCCAAGGCAGGACAGCCGGGGGCGGTCACCATTGCGACCAACATGGCGGGTCGCGGAACTGACATCAAGCTCACCGATGAAGTCAAGGCTGCAGGCGGCCTGGCCATCATTGGCACTGAGCGCCACGACAGCCGGCGGGTGGACCGCCAGTTGCGCGGACGTTCAGGCCGTCAGGGGGACCCAGGAAGCAGTCAGTTTTATGTCTCTCTCGAAGACGACTTGATGCGCCTCTTTCAAAGTGAACGCGTATCCAAGATGATGGACCGCCTCGGCCATCAGGAGGGGGAGGTCATCCAGCACTCCATGATTACGAAGTCCATCGAGAGAGCCCAGAGGAAGGTTGAGGAGAACAACTTCGGGGTCCGGAAGCGCCTGCTCGAGTATGACGATGTCATGAACAGCCAACGGGAGGTGATCTACCGTCGGCGCCGAAATGCATTGCATGGAGAGCGGCTCAAGTTCGATATTTCAGGCATGTTCTATGAGCTGGCAGACCAGCTCATTACGGAGTTTACTCCCTCCAAGGATTATGATGCTCTGCGTATTCGCGCTTTGGCTGAACTCGGGGTAGACCCACCTTTCCGGTCTTCGGACTTCGGAATTGGAGCACCTGAAGCCCAGTCTCAATCCTTGCATTCCTCTGCAGAAAAGCACTACCAGCAGCGCATGGCCTCTCTTGCGGCACATGCCCATCCTGTAATCCAGCGGGTGTACGAAGACGACTCCAATCAATTCGTCAACATCGCCGTCCCCTTCACGGATGGCCGCCGAAACATGCAGGTGTTGACCAACATCCAGAATGCGGTGGACAGTTCTGGCACCTCTCTCGTGGATGAGTTGGAAAAGTCAGTGGTGCTTGGGGTTCTCGACCAACTTTGGAAGGAGCACCTGCGCAACATGGATGACCTCCGTTCCAATGTGCAGCATGCGAGATTTGAGCAAAAGGACCCGCTGCTCATCTACAAGTTCGAATCCTACGAGCTCTTCAAGCACATGGTGCAGAGGATGAACCAAGATGTGGCCAGTTTCTTGTTGAAGTGCCAGCTTCCGAGCCAGCCTGACCAGGTTCGCAGAGCGCCGGGGGACCGCCCGCAGCAGACCCCGCGGGTGCAGACCTCGAAGCAAGGTGTCCAAAACCTCAATGAGCAACGAATTGCCGCCGCACGTGCTCAGGGCGGGGTGCAGGGAAGGCCGGGAGCAGGAGGGGGTGCAGGCGTCCCCGGTGCACCTCCACCTCCTAAGCCCACCCAACCGATTCGAAGCGAAAAGAAGTATGGACGAAATGACCTCGTGACCATTCGAAGAGGGGATGAGGTCCAGGAGTTGAAATACAAGAAGGCAGAGGTTCTGTTGGCCCAGGGTTGGCAGATTCAAGAAGGCGTTTGAGTGCACTTTTCCAGTTCGGTCTCATCTGACTCAGTGTGCTGCATCTAGACACGTGACAAAGCCAATCGGCCCTTTCCAGATTTGTCGGAGCGCATTTTTGGCGGCGTCCAACGTGGCCCCGGTGGTGACCACATCGTCCATCAGCAAGCAGCCTGTTGTGTTTTTAGACCAATCCGGTGAGAGTGATGGGTTTGGGGCGTAGAGTTGGCGTGTTCGCAGAAACCGCTCTCTGCGTCCGAATCGGGTGAGAGAGCGCCCTGATTTTGGTCGGGTGAGGGCATCTACCATGTTCATCTGGTGCACTTGACACCAGCCTTTCGCCAGTAACTCGCTTTGGTTGAAGCCCCGGTTTCTCAGTTTTTTTCGGTGGAGGGGAATGGGAACAATGGTCCATCCGCTGAAATGCAGGTGGTGTGGAGGCCACTCCTCCGCCATCGCCTGTCCAAGGTGGATGCCGAGCGAGGAGCGCACGCCGTATTTGAGCTCGTGGATGAGCCGAGACTCGAGCCTTGTGGGACCGTTTCGCAGCCAAGACCAACCATGACTCCATTGGATAGGGGAGTTAAATCGAAGTCGAGGGTCCGTTGGGCAACGGGTCCATGAGAGAAGGCACACGGCCCGCACCAATCGGCTTCCTGTCGTGTGAGGACACATCTGCAGGATGCGCAACGCTTGGGAATGATGGCGGCTTCTAGTGACCAACCAATGGTGTTTGTCCAACGGGTGAATCTGTCTGTCAAGGCCATCAAGGTGCAAGTCGTTGAGACCGGCATGTGGGGTATCGTGTGGTCGTTCCGGTTTTCTTTGTTGCTGTGAAGTATGGTAAGATTCCAGATGAGGACCAGGTTGACCTTTTGCCAGGGGTGGATTTTTCCCTGCCTCCTGACCACGTTGACACGAAATCTGGATTGGCTTCTGGATTGGGCGAGGGCACCTTTCACGTTAGGGCGGGGGGGACCATGTGGACCATCCGACCATGGCGGGGCTCGGTGTACCCTGAAAAGGCGCCACAGCGGACTTGGCCTGTTCATTACGGGGCGGCATTTGGCAACATTGAGCTCAACGCCACGCACTACAGGATCCACCCCCCTGAGCGCATGGCGAAATGGGCTGAGGGCATGCCACCCGACTTCCGGTTTTGCGCCAAATTCCCGGCCATTATTAGCCATTACAGGCGCTTCAATGACTGTGTGGGCCCTACCGATGATTTCGTGATGGGCCTCGATGCCCTAGGGGCGAAGCGGGGCCCTTCTTTTGTCCAGTTGCCGCCGCATTTTGCCCCCCACCATGGAGACCGGCTCGTGGACTATTTGAAACAGTGGCCGGAGGAATTTGAGGTGGCTGTTGAGTTTCGGCACCCGGGTTGGTTTGAGGGCGGGGCAGAGGCAGAGCGCGTTTGGGACGCCATGGCTCAATTGCGCATTGGCTCAGTCATCAGCGATACTGCGCTGCGCAGAGACGCGGTGCACATGCGGATGACGGCACCGTTTCTTTTGTTGCGGTTTGGTGGTTACCAAGGGCACCCTTCGGATCGGCATCGCCTTTTGGAATGGTGCCAGCGGTTGGCAATTTGGAGAGATCAGGGGCTGCAGTCTGTGGACCTTCTTGTGCACCAACCCGACAGTGAACACACCCCAGAGACATGCCGTCTGTTTGCTGAACTCGCTTTGTCGTCCTTGGGTGTGGAGGTGCGAACACCATCGCCCACTTTGTTTTGACGGTTCTTCGGATTGGATTGGCTTGACGGGAAAAGATCCAGAGCGAACTTGCTACCATGTCTTCTTCGGCTGCTTTCGACTTGAATGCCACGCGGGCTGAGCGCTACAGTCAGCTGGATATGCAGTGTGGCTCGTTGTTGGATGAGCCGGATGGCGTGGCCAATCAGGCGAATTTCTCTGCTGCTGTTCACGCTGCATTCGGTTGGCATTGGGTCGGTTTTTACAAAGTGCGGCAAAACGAGCTGGTTTTGGGGCCGTTTCAAGGCCCCGTAGCTTGCACTCGACTGCCAGAGGGGCGTGGCGTTTGTGCGGCTGCTTGGGCCCGCAATGAAGCGGTCTTTGTTTCAGATGTGGACGCTTTTCCGGGCCACGTGGTGTGCAGCTGTCTCTTATACACATCTGACGCTGCCGACGATCCTA